>JAGBDG010000273.1 GCA_017937625.1 Muribaculaceae bacterium
CGGGTGCCAAAATCCTTCTTGTCGGACCTGCCGACTGCTACAAGAAAATTCGTCGCCGTCGCCGCGGACGCCGCCGTACGGTTCAGGTGGTCAACACGAAAGCCGCGGAGATAGCGCGGACCATGAGGCTGTTCGCCGAGGAAAAAGGAATACCGTACTACAACCAGTATGCCGTGGCGGGCAGCGCGGCGTCGCAGCGCAAGGCTCATCTCCTCGGCTCCGACGGCGTCCACTACACGGCGGCAGGCTATCGGCTGTGGGGCAATCTGCTCTCTGACGCCATACTCGACGGTATGAAAATGGATAAAGAATGAATGTAAGTTACTGGATATCGCGAAGAATTCGGCTGCGCGGGAGCGGAGGCGTTTCCGGCGTGGGTGTCACCATTGCCGTCACAGGCGTTGCGCTCGCCCTGCTTGTGATGGAGCTCACCGTGGCGATAGTCCTCGGATTCAAGGACGGAATACGCGACAAGCTCATGGGCTTCGACGCGCAGATAAGCGTCGGTACTCCTGTCGGTCAGGACGCGCCTTTAGAGCTTACTCCCGCGCTCGACTCTGTTGTGCGGGCGTGTCTGCCCGGCGCCGAGGCTCGTCTGTCGCTGCGTCAGCCAGCGCTTCTCAAGACCGACAGCGATTTCCACGGACTCGTCCTTCTCGGTCAGGCTTCCGTCGGAGATTTCGCGTTCGAAAAGAGCAACATGACCGCCGGAGACTTCCCTGATTTCGCCTCCGACAGCTGCGACAACATGATAGTGATCTCCGAGCAGGTTGCCGATGCGCTCGGTCTTGGTGTTGGCGACAGGGTGACGGGCAATTTCTTTGTCGACGACAATGTGAAGATGCGCCGTTATACCGTGGCGGGACTTTTCCGCTCCAATTTCGGTGAATACGACTACAACATAGCCTACGCCTCGCTGCGCAATCTCCAGAAAGTCGCCGGCGTCGACAGTGTCGCCGGCAACCGCCTCGACATCCGCGGCATAAGGCTCGAGAACATATTCGACGACGCCTCGGCGCTCCAGGACGCCCTTGTCAATGCCGCCGCGCTGGGGCGCCTCGACCAGGTCTACCCCGTCGACAATATCCTCAGGAGCGGAGCCGTCTATTTCAGCTGGCTCGATCTTCTGGATACCAATGTTGTCGTCATATTCATCCTCATGCTCGCCGTGGCGGGGCTTACCCTGGTGTCGAGCCTCTTCATACTCATACTCGAGCGAGTCAGAATGATAGGCATACTCCGTGCCATGGGTGCCTCGAAGCCGATGATCCGCCGGATTTTCGTGGATATGGCGCTGCGGCTTGTCGGAGCCGGCATGATAATAGGAAATATCCTCGGTTTGGGTTTCATGTTCTTGCAGCAGCATACCCATTTCCTGCGTCTTGACCCGCAGATGTACTATCTGAGCTATGTGCCTGTGCGCGTCGACATTCCCGCGTTACTTCTTCTGAATGTCGGTGTCGCCCTTGCGGCATGGCTTATCCTGGTGCTACCGGCGCGGCTTTCGTCGTCGATAGACCCGTCGACCGCTATTTCGTACGAATGACCGCACTTTTTGGCATGGTAATTGTTAAAGAATTGTAGTGGCACTTCATAGCTACGATTTAATTCATTATATTTGCGAAAAAATTTAAGATAAATATTTTAATGACCTCGGAAAAGGATCTCAAAGAACTCATCATAGAAGGTATTCAGGAGCGCAAAGGTCGCTCTATCAGTGTAATAGATTTCAGTCATATCGACACAGCCGCCACGGGAGCGTTCATCATCGCCGAAGGAAACTCTACAACGCATGTGGGTTCCATTGCCGAAAGCGTGGAAGAATACGTACGTGTCAACGGAGGTGTCAAGCCTTACGGTATCGACGGCGCCGAGGATTCCGACTGGGTGATTATGGACTATGGCAGTGTGTGGGTACACATATTCCTGCCTCAGACACGACGCCGCTATAATCTTGAGGATCTGTGGAGCGATGCCCGTATTACGGAAGTCGCTGACATAGACTGATTTTCACACTATAATTAATTTAAGAGACACATGCCCCTTCCTCCTAATATCAATTCCAATTTCGGCGGTAAGCAGCCGAAAAAAAATCCTGTGAAATTCAACCTGTGGTGGATGTATGCCATAGTGTTGCTCTTTCTCGGCGGCATTTTCTATTTCGACAACAACACAGTCACGCGTCAGGTAAGCTACACAGAGTTCGAGCAGTATGTGGAGAAAGACCACGGCATAACGAAAATCATAGTGTTCTCCGACAAGCGTCAGGTCGAGGGTTATCTCACCGACTCGCTCGCTCAGGTAATCTTCAAGGCTACCAATTTCAAGCCCGACCAGGGCGTGCAGGCGCGTATCGAGACCAACATATCGTCGGCAGACAAAATCTCGGAGAAAATCGATCAGTGGCGCCAGACAGGCGCTTTCAACGGCGAGGTTGAGTACGAGCAGAGCAGTCCGCTCAGCGGCATTATCTGGTCGATGCTTCCCTTCATTCTCCTTGTAGGTCTGTGGATATTCCTGATGCGCAAGATGTCGGGTGGAGCCAACGGCGGAGGCGGCAACGGCATTTTCAGCGTGGGCAAGTCGAAGGCTATGCTCTTCGACAAGGACAACGCCGACAAGGTGACCTTCCGCGATGTCGCCGGTCTGAGCGAGGCCAAGACCGAAATCGAGGAGATTGTGGAATTCCTCAAGAATCCCAGCCGATACACCAACCTCGGCGGCAAGATACCCAAGGGCGCCCTCCTTGTGGGGCCTCCCGGAACTGGCAAGACCCTCCTTGCCAAGGCTGTTGCAGGCGAGGCTGACGTGCCTTTCTTCTCCATGTCGGGTTCCGACTTCGTGGAGATGTTCGTCGGCGTGGGCGCCTCGCGAGTGCGCGATCTTTTCCGTCAGGCAAAGGAAAAAGCACCGTGCATCGTGTTCATCGACGAAATCGACGCTGTCGGTCGTGCCCGCGGACGTAATGCCGGTATGGGCGCAAACGACGAGCGCGAGAATACACTCAACCAGCTGCTTACCGAGATGGACGGCTTCGGCACCAACAGCGGCGTCATCATCCTTGCCGCAACCAACCGCGCCGACATCCTCGACAAGGCTCTCATGCGTGCCGGACGTTTCGACCGCCAGATATATGTCGACCTCCCCGATCTTCCCGACCGTGTGGAGATTTTCAAGGTACATCTCCGCAAAATCAAGACAGCTCCTGATCTCGACATCGAAATGCTCGCGCGCCAGACTCCGGGTTTCTCCGGCGCCGACATCGCCAACGTCTGCAACGAGGCTGCGCTCATCGCTGCGCGCCACGACAAGCAAGAGGTCAGCAAGGAAGACTTCAACGCCGCCGTCGACCGCATCATCGGCGGTCTCGAGAAACGCAACAAGATTCTCACCGACGACGAGAAGAAGAGCATAGCAGTCCATGAGGCAGGTCATGCCACCGTCTCGTGGCACCTCCGCTACGGAAATCCGCTCGTCAAGGTCACCATCGTGCCCCGCGGCAAGGCTCTCGGCGCAGCATGGTATCTGCCCGAGGAACGTCAGATCGTGCCCTCGCAGGTGCTTCTCGACGACATCTGCTCTCTCCTCGGCGGTCGTGCCGCCGAAGAGGTGTTCCTCGGACATATATCTACGGGAGCCGCCAACGACCTCGAGCGTGTCACCAAGCAGGCGTACGCCATGGTTGCATACTACGGCATGAGCGAGAAGATGCCCAACATCAGCTATTACGACTCGACGGGTCAGAACAACATATTCACCAACCCCTACAGCGACGACCGCGCGCGCACCATCGACCAGGAAGTGTCGCGCATCATCAGCGAGCAGTACGAGCGCGCGAAGGCAATTCTGCGACAGTATGCCGAAGGTCATGCCGAACTTGCCAAAACGCTCATAACCCGCGAGGTAATCTACACGGAGGACGTCGAGCGTATCTTCGGACCGCGCCCCTGGACATCGCGCACCGACGAGCTTTTCGGAGAGAAAGAGATGCCGAAGCTCTCGTCAGGTCCTGTGCCGCCGCCTGTCGACGATGACGAGACTGACGCCAAAAAGGACGAGCAGCCTGTCGCAGACGCGCCCGCGCCGGACCAGCCGGCGGATGACAAACCGTCCGAACCGGAACCGAAGTCGTAGAACATACGTCACTGATCTGTGTTATTCTTCAAAGCAGGAAGAAAGAACAATGAAATATAAAATCTTAATTGCGGGGGCGGCTCTTGCCGCCATGGCGGTGTCTTGCTCGCGTACGGCGAGCCCCGACACCACAATATCCTTCAGCTCGTTCCATCAGGCGCAGAACTACCGCCTCGAGGGGTCTGCCAAGGCTTACGAGACTGATTCTGACCTTGTTTTCCTATGCGAGGCACGCATTCTGATGCCCGAGGTTCTGTACGGTCACAACGCCGATTCGCTCAGAAACGAGATTCTCAAGGTAGGCTTCGACACTGTCGGACAGCAACATGAGGAGCTTATAGGCGAGGTGCTTAGGCATGCTGCTTCTGAAATCGGCTTCACGCCGGTCGCCGTCAACGACACCGTGACAGGCAACAATGACGGGTGCTTCATTGTCGACGGTGATGTCAGGAACATGAACCAGCGGACGTTCGCCTACTCCGTTACTGTGTCGAGCTATCAGCCATACGCCGCCCATGGCATGTATACGACCGAATATATCAACTATGACCTGCGCGAGGGACGTATCTTCAGGCTCGACGAGCTTGTCACTGCGGAAGGCTTGGAAAAACTGCCCGACATGCTCCGCAAGACGGCTCGCGGAATGCGAAACTTTGTAGGTCCTACCGACCTTACGGCTCTTCCTGCCGACAATAATTTCTATGTCGACCTCTCCGGTAACCTTATATTTGTCTATCAGCCCTACGAGATTGCGAGCTACGCACAGGGAATTATCGAGGTCCCCCAGCCCTCCTATCAGATTTCAGAATATCTCACGCCTTACGGCATGCGGCTCCTTCTCGGAACCGACGACCGCTGACGCGTAGAACGGCATAAAAAATCTCCGGGCGCTACCGAGTGCCCGGAGATTTTTCTATTGTGCCGCAGTTCAGCGCACTAAAGTCTTACCTTTGGCAGGTCTCTCAAGACGGTGTCCTGTGAGGCGCGAGGACATTGACATGATGAAAAATGGTGAAATTTTGAACTTGCGGGACGCGAGAGCGTTTTTTTGATAGAACACAAAAACAAAAGAAATAATATGGAACGTGTAATATCATTCTCTGAAATTCAGAACGCCGTTGTCGGCGCATACGAAAAGTTCAAATCATCAAAAGAAGGCGCTGTCGATTCCCGTGTAGCCGGCGAGAGCAAAGCCGGTGTGTTCGGCATCAGCCTCGTGCTTACCGACGGACGCCGCGTCGACAAGGGTGACGCCGAGATTCAGGCTCCCCTCGGTCCGGTGGCAAAGGTCCCTCTGTCGGTAGTCCTCCTGTCGCAGAACACTCCCGATGAGC
Organism: Muribaculaceae bacterium; assembly: GCA_017937625.1. Taxonomy (GTDB): domain Bacteria; phylum Bacteroidota; class Bacteroidia; order Bacteroidales; family Muribaculaceae; genus CAG-873. The sequence continues at coordinate 5,469 of JAGBDG010000273.1, forward strand.
TTGCCAAGAAAGCTGTATGCTGCTGCGGTAAGAGCGGCTGCAAGTGTGGCTGCAAGGCTGATATGCCTTTCGGACGCCACGGTCTCCGTGCCGTCAGTGCTGTCGTTCCTCAGGGTGACCCCGACGGCAAGTTCGCTGTCATCACAGACATGATTTACGCGCTCTCCAACGCTGACCAAGGCTTCAGCGACTCGCTTTACAAATATCTCGCCGACAAGGCTAAGGAAGACAAGGTCGCCGATCTCCTGAGCGAGGAAGGCTACAAGCTGTATGACGATGCAGCACAGAGCATGGACGTCTACGAGCGTCTGCTCTCTGTCAAGCTTTCTGCCGCCGAAGTCGCCACCATGGGCGCAACCATTGCCGCCGACGGACGCAACCCAAAGACTGGCGAATATGCGTTCGACGGAAAAAACGCCGCTTCTGTTGTCGCGCTTATGGCAACCCGCGGCAAACACTTCATCAAACCCTGGATGGTACGCACCGGTCTTCCCGCAAAGAAAAGCTACACAGGCATGATGATAGCCATTCTGCCCGGATTCGGCGCTATCGCCGCATACAGTCCTGAAATAGACGAAAAAGGCGTGCCTGTCAAGGCTTCCGCAGCCATAGCCGACATCGCTCAGAAACTTGGTCTAAACGTTTTCGCTTCGGCTCGCGTGACGGCTGGTAAATAATCACGGGAAATTTCAGCTCAGCCTCGTTAGGTTGAATGTTATATATTTCCGAACGGATGTCCCGCGACTGCCGTAAGGCTGATGCGGGACATTTTTCAATATTACAATAATGAAAAAGAACATAGGACCTCAGGGCGCCCGCGCGCTCGCATACCACCGCTTCCCCAACCCCGGCAAAATAGAAGTCATCCCGACGAAACCTTTCTATTCGCCCGACGACCTCTCGCTCGCCTATTCACCCGGCGTCGCCTATCCATGTCTCGAAATTGCTAAGAATCCGGAAAAGGCGTTCCTATACACCGACAAGGGCAATACCGTCGCTGTCATCTCGAACGGTACGGCAGTCCTTGGTCTCGGAAATCTCGGTGCTCTCGCCTCTAAACCTGTCATGGAGGGCAAAGCGCTGCTGTTCAAGATTTTCGCAGGTGTCAATGCCATCGATATAGAGGTGAACGAGGAGAATCCCGAAAAAATCGTCGAGACAGTCAAGGCGATTTCCACCGGTTTCGGAGGCATCAACCTCGAGGACATCAAGGCTCCCGAATGCTTCGCCGTCGAAGAAGGTCTTGTAGGCAAATGCGGCATTCCGGTCATGCACGACGACCAGCACGGCACCGCCACAATCGTCGCTGCCGGATTCATCAATGCCGCCGAGATTCAGGGCAATAAACTCGATGACATTCGTCTTGTTGTCAACGGAGCGGGCGCAGCCGCCGTGGCTTGCACAAAGCTGCTGATTGATCTCGGTGTCAGCCGAAGCAACGTCGTAATGTGCGACAGCAAGGGCGTCATCCGCGCCGACCGCAAGAATCTTTCGCCACAGAAGGCAGAGTTCGCTACCGACGCCGACCTCACGACACTTGCCGATGCCCTGAAAGGCGCCGATGCCTTCCTGGGACTGTCCGTCGCCGATGTCATGACTCCGGAGATGCTCGCTTCGATGGCTGACCGCCCCATAGTCTTCGCCCTTGCCAACCCTGACCCGGAGATTGCCCGCGACAAGGCACTTGAAGTGCGTACCGACCTGATTTACGCTACAGGACGTTCAGACTATCCCAACCAGATCAACAACGTTCTCGGTTTCCCCTACATCTTCCGTGGCGCCCTCGACTGCCGTGCGGATGTCATCAATACCGAGATGAAGCTCGCCGCGGCAAAGGCTATCGCACGCCTCGCGCGGACCGAGACTCCGGACAGCGTCAGAAAGATGTACCCCGATGAGACACTCGATTTCGGACAGGACTACATCCTGCCCAAACCGTTCGATCGACGCCTGCTGACAGTCGTTCCGCCTGCCGTAGTCACCGCCGCCATCGACAGCGGGGTCGCCCGGCGTGTAATCGCCGATATGGCGAAGTATGCCCGTGCGCTTGAGCGCTACGTATCATACTCCGACCACGCCATGCGCGCCTTCATTGCTTCGGGAGCTGCGATCTGACAGCAGAAGCGAAAATGGCGCCGAAAATGTGGAATATGTGCGGTTGATACGGCGCACATTGCTAAGGTGCGATTTTTTTCGTAACTTTGTGCCGTTAAGAAAGAAATTTGCAAATAAACCGCATAATAAGACATGTCTCAGACAGAACGTGAAGTAAGGGTACGTTTCGCCCCGTCACCTACAGGACCGCTGCACATCGGCGGCGTCCGCACCGCTCTCTACAACTACCTCTTCGCCCGCCAGAACGGCGGCAAAATGATACTCCGCATCGAAGACACCGACTCGCAGCGTTTCGTGCCCGGTGCCGAGGAATATATCAACGAAGCTCTCGCATGGCTCGGCATAGGCATCGACGAAGGTGTCCGCGAGGGAGGTCCCTACGGACCCTACAAGCAGAGCGAGCGCCGCGACATCTACCGCGAGCACGTCAAGATGCTCCTCGACAACGGCAAGGCATATATAGCATTCGACACTCCCGCCGAGCTGGAGGCTAAGCGTGGCGAGATTCCCAACTTCCAGTACGACGCGTCGACCCGCATGCTCATGCGTAACTCGCTGACCATGACACCGGAGGAAGTAAAAGCCCTCATTGACGGCGGAGCACAGTACGTTGTCCGCTTTATGGTAGAGTCTGGACGCGACGTCGAAGTCGACGACATGCTCCGCGGCAAAGTGACCATCAAGAGCGATATCCTCGACGACAAGGTGCTCTACAAGAGCGCCGACGACCTGCCCACATACCATCTCGCCAACATCGTCGACGACCACCTCATGAAGGTGTCGCACGTCATCCGCGGCGAGGAATGGCTGCCATCGGCACCTCTCCACGTGCTTCTTTACGAGGCTTTCGGCTGGTCTGACACCGCTCCGCAATTCGTCCACCTGCCGCTTCTCCTCAAGCCCGACGGTAAAGGCAAGCTCAGCAAGCGCGACGGCGACCGCCTCGGCTTCCCTGTCTTCCCCCTCGAATGGCACGACCCCAAGAGCGGCGACGTATCCTCGGGATACCGCGAGAGCGGCTATCTTCCGGAGGCTGTCATCAATTTCCTCGCCCTTCTCGGCTGGAATCCCGGCGACGACACCGAGGTCATGTCGATGGACGAACTCATCAGCAAATTCTCCTTCAGACATTGCTCAAAGGCAGGCGCCAAATTCGCCTTCGAGAAAGGAAAGTGGTTCAACCACACATATCTGCAGAACCTCGACGACAAGCGTCTCGCCGAGCTCTTCAAACCCGTCCTTGAGGCACACGGAGTCAACGTCGCAAACTTCACAGACGATTACATCGCCCGCGCAGTATCGCTTGTCAAGAGCCGCATCAACTTTGTCAGCGACCTATGGGAGAACGCCCGCTTCTTCTTCGCCGACCCGACCGAGTACGATCCCAAGGCTGTCAAAAAGCGCTGGAGCGAGGCAATGCCCGCCACTATGGAAGAGCTTGCAAAACTCCTTGAGGCTCAGAACGACTTCTCCGCATCAGCTCTCGAACCGGTGGTGATGAAATGGATTGAGGACAACGGACTGCATCTCGGCAATGTCATGAATGCCTTCCGTCTCTGCGTAGTAGGAGAATGCAAGGGTCCGCACATGTTCGACATCACTGAGCTCCTCGGACGCGACAAGACGATTGAGCGTCTGCGCACCGGCATCGCAAACATAAAGCCGGCTGAATGAATCCTGTCTACAACGCCGGTATAGCGCTCTACAAATGCGCCGCCAACATCGCCGCGCTCCGCTCCAAGAAAGTGCGGCACATGCTTTCGGGTCAGGAGGAAACCATGACCCGGCTGCGCAACTTCCGGCGCGACATGGCGCCCGACGGTTTCGACCTGTGGATACACGCCGCGTCGCTCGGCGAGTTCGAGCAGGGACGCCCTCTCATCGACGCTCTGCTGGCAAACCGCCCCGACGTAAAGATACTTCTGTCTTTCTTCTCGCCCTCCGGCTACGAAGTGCGCTGTTCCTACGACCCCCGCGTCGCCGTGGTCTACATGCCTTTCGACACTCCGTCGGCAGTGAGGGACTTCCTCGACATCGCAAAGCCCGCCAAAGCCGTATTCGTCAAATACGAGTTCTGGGGCAACTACCTCGATGAACTAAAGGCACGCGGAATACCCGTCTACCTCATCTCCTCCATCTTCCGCAAAGGACAGATATTTTTCCGCCCGTGGGGAGGAATGTTCAGGCGAATGCTCCGTAACTTCGAGCATATCTTCGTGCAGGAGGAAAATTCCCGCAAGTTCCTTGCCGGCATAGACATTGACAACGTAACCGTGGCAGGCGACACACGTTTCGACCGCGTGACGGCAATACGCCGCAAGGGACACGACATTCAGGCAATCGACACGTTCATAGCCGCCCATCCCGGCATGCCGCTCCTTGTTGTCGGCAGCAGCTGGGAGAAAGACGAGGACGTCTATGTCGACGCGCTCAGAAAACGCCCCGGACTTCTCGCCATAATAGCGCCGCACGAGTTCGACAAAAACCGTCTTTCGGTCATGCGCCGACGACTTGGCTCCGATGCCACGATGCTTCTTTCCGATTTCATGCGCCTATGCTACGAATCGCCCGAGGCGGCGCGAAAGGCAGCCGCGTCGATTCGCTATCTCATAGTCGACAGCTACGGACTTCTAAGCAGCATCTATCGCTATGCCACCGCCGCATACATAGGCGGAGGATTCGGCGTAGGAATACACAACATCAATGAGGCTGCCGTCTATGGCATACCCGTTGCTTTCGGACCGAACCACGGCAAGTTTGTCGAGGCGCGCGAGCTTATAGCCTGCGGAGGCGGAACATGCGTCCGTTCGGCAGATGATATGGCGTCGTTCCTTGACCGCGTCATGTCCGACAAGAATTTCCTTGAACGCAGCGGCAGTGCGTCCGAGCGCTACATTGCCTCCAAGATTGGCGCCACAAGCATCATAATGCGCCATATCTTCAATATCGAAACAAACTGAAGCATATCATGATAAAAGTAGGAATTTACGGCTCTGCCACAATCGACGACCCTATAAGGAAACAGCTGCTCCGGCTGCTGCTACGCCATCCCGATGTCGACCTGCGCTGCGTCGCGTCGCCCAACGGCAACACCATCCCGGTCGCCGAACTACACCCCGTCTTCGCCGGTGAGACAGAGCTCACCCTCGAGCGCATACTATGCCTCGACAAGCTTGATGTGCTTTTTGTTATCGATGAAGAAAACCTCACTGAAGAAATTCGCGAGAAATTCCGCACCGACCCCGATTTTCACCTCGTCCTGCTCGGCAAGACACCGCGCATACTTGCAGGCGCTGACACTGATATTGTCTACGGTCTGCCCGAATGGAACCGTAAGCCGCTCGTGCGCGGCGCGCGCGCAGCCGTATCGCCGACGCCCGAGGCTATGCTCATGGAACTCGCGCTCCTGCCTGCCGCCAAAAACAATCTTCTGCCCGACAGCATAAGCGTCAGGATTTCGGGAAACACACCCCTCGAAACGCCCGCTGCCGAAGCGAAGCGACTGCTCAAGGAGATACAGCCTTCTTTCGAAGGAAAATTAATGCTTTCCAACGGACCGGACGCCACTTTCCACCGTCTCGACGCCGAACTGTCGTTCGAAACGCGCCTTGCTCTCGAGGAAATAGACCGCATTTACCGCGATGCGTACGATGACCACAATTTCGTCTACGTCATCCCCGGAACAGGCGGCATCGACGAAGACCTCCGAGGCAGCAACAAATGCCTGATCCAGCTCAACAAGGAAGGCGACAGACTCATCATAAACGCCTGCATCGACAAGCTCACCAAGGGCTGCACCGGAAATGCGGTTCACATCATGGATCTTTTCTTCGGACTGCACGAACGGACCGGACTTTCCATCTGACATCTTTTTTATCTGCAATCAATCTAAAACATAAGCACATGAACATCAAACCCGGCGACACTGTGCGCTACCTCAACAGCGTAGGGGGCGGCACAGTGGTGAGAATAGAAGGCGACATTGCGTATGTCGACGAGGACGGCTTCGAGACGCCGGTCCTGGCTCGCGAATGCGTTGTAGTAGGCTCTGCCGAACAGCAGAAAGCGGTCTCGCGCCAGTCTGTCGAGGCGTCGAAAGTACCATCTAAAGATTCCGCGCCGAAGCCGACACAACTTCCTGTCACCGAGACAGCCGGAGGAGACAGAATCAACATGGTCCTCGGCTTCGAGGCTACCGACCTCAAGGCGCTCTCGCGCTCGTCGTTCGAGGCGTATCTTGTCAACGACTCCAACTATTACATTTTCCTCAGCGTCGCCGCCAAAGCCACCGACAGCAACGAATGGACGCCGTGGTACGACGGAGTAGTGGAGCCTAACATACAGGAATTTCTTTTCGAGCTCGAGGCTGCCGACCTCACCGATTTCGACCGTGTGTCTGTCCAGTATGTCGCATTCAAGCGTGGCAAGGACTATTCGCTCAAGACGCCGGCGGCAATAGAGCTGAAAGTCGACACCACGCGCTTCGCCAAGCTCCACTGCTTCCGCACGAACGTCTACTTCGACAATCCTGTCATAGCCTTCGACCTCGTCAGCGACGACCGTCAGCAGCAGGCGGCGATTCCCGAGCCGGCAAAGATCGCCGAGAAGATGATGTATAAGGCAGCGGACATACGTCCTGAAAAGCCGCGACGTCCGGCGATGCCCAAGGAACAGATATTCGGTCCTTTCGAGATTGACCTTCATGCCTCGGCACTTTTCGACACCTTGAACGGACTTGAGGCATCCGACATTCTCAATGCTCAGATCGAGCGCTTCGAGCAGGCGATGCGCGAGTATTCCAGACGCCCGGGCACACGCCTGATTTTCATCCACGGCAAGGGCGACGGTGTCCTCAAGCAAGCTCTGCTGAAAGAACTGACACACCGCTTCAAAGGGCATGACGTTCAGGACGCGCCATTCGAGAAATACGGCTATGGCGCCACTCAGGTAACAGTCCGCTACGTCGCTCCTTCGCAACCAAAGGGCAGGCGCAAATGATAATCTTTTTCAGCGGAACGGGCAATTCAGAGCGTGTCGCCAGACGCCTCTCCGCACTCCTCGACGACACTAATACTGTACGGCTCGAAGGCGACTTGCTTCTCAATCCCGGAGGCGCGGACCTGGATGCCGACGAGTCCGGCAGAATCATCTGGATATTTCCTACTTATTCCTGGGGCGTTCCGCCGGTTGTCGCTCGTTTCATATCGGAATGCGTCATAAAACCGTCTGCGAAGCGGGCGCGCCACTACATGGTGACTACCTGCGGCGACGATATGGCTGACACCGACCGACAGTGGAGGCGTCTGCTCGTCCGGCGCGGTCTGGACGCACGCGGCGCATTCGCCGTCATAATGCCCAACACATACGTCCTGATGAAGGGTTTCAACACGGATGCTCCCGGGCTTGCCAAGGCGAAACTCGATGCATCTGAAGAGCGTGTCCGTGAGATTGCAAGGGCGATAGCCTCAGATGCACCGTCGTCGCTGATTCGCGGTTCGTCCGCATGGATTAAGTCGCATGTCATCTATCCGTGGTTCATCCGCCATGCCATGTCGCCCAAGCCCTTCCATGCCGACGGAGGCTGTATCGGCTGCGGTATATGCGCGAAAGGTTGCCCCATGGAAAATATCACCATGGAGAACAGTATGCCCGTATGGGGCGAGAAGTGCGCGATGTGTCTGCGCTGTTACCACTACTGCCCGCGCCATGCCGTTGCCTATGGCAACAAGACTGACGGCAAAGGACAGTGGCAATGCCCGCAATAGCTCAGTCGAGATGCATAAGGTCGCGGTAGATGTCTAACGCAGCCTCTATCTGCTCGATGGTAGCCGTGCAGTCTATTTTGGGCTCGCCGACAGCTGCCAGCAACGTGAAGTTTATGGCGTCGGGTGTCGCGTTCTTCTTGTCCTGACGCATGGCGGCAATAAGCTCCGGATAATCCTTGCAGGTCAGAGGGAACGCGCCATAGTTGGTATGGACATACTCGGCGAAGCTTCTCAGTGTTTCGACAGGGAAGTCCAGCACCATGTGAGACAGTACGAGCTCTGTCACGAGACCCCATGCCACGGCATATCCGTGAGCAACGGGCGACTGATGCTTTATCGCGAACGCCTCGATGGCATGACCGACGGTGTGTCCGAGGTTGAGAGCCTTGCGCAGCGAGCTTTCCTTAAGGTCCTTGTCGACGATATTCGCCTTCACCATCACGCTGTCCTTCAGCAGCGGCAGCAGAGCCTCGGAGTTGAATACGGGATATACGGGGCTATATGCAAGAAGTTTCGCGAGCATCTGGGGACTTTCGAGGAGTCCGTGCTTGAGCATTTCGGCATAACCCGAGAGCAGCTCCTGTTCAGGAAGAGTGTTGAAGAATATTGTAGAGATGATTGCCGCTTCAGGCTCGCTGAAAGCGCCTATCTGATTCTTAAGACCATTGAAATTGACGCCGGTCTTTCCTCCTACAGCTGCATCTACAGCCGCGAGGAGTGTCGTCGGCACGTTTATGCATCTTATGCCGCGCTTGTATGTCGCAGCCGCGAAACCGGCGAGGTCGCTGACCACGCCGCCTCCCAGATTGACGACAACGGTTTTGCGCGTAGCTTCCATTTCGGAGAGATGACGCCAGAGAGCTGTCAGTTCGTCAAGGTTCTTGTTGGCGTCGCCTGCCTTGATGGTGATGACAGTGGCGTCTGCCACTGCTTTTGAAGCCTTCTGCATTATGGGCAGCACAAATTGCGCCGTGTTTGTGTCGGCGACAACGGCAACCTGAGGATTGCCAAGTTCGGTTATGAGAGTGTCGACTGCCTCGCCGACAAGATTAGTGAAGATAAGTTTCTGCTTCATAGAATTGATAATGCAAACCTTGAATTATAATAGAAGAACAAGCGCTTTCGGAGCATTGTTCGCTCCGCGCGCGTCACATATTGAAAATCATACGCAGCAGCTCGGCTGCCTCGTCCATCGACGTAAGTTCCGTGTCTGCTCCTGCGGCAAGCAGCGAGCCTGCCGGAAGAGGCCCTGTCCGCACACCTATGGTGAGGACTCCGGCGGCGGAAGCTGACTCCACCCCCAAGGGAGCGTTGTCTACTGCCACGGCGCGGTCACGCGGGGCACCGACCTTCTCAAGCCCTTTGAGGTATGGTTCAGGGTGGGGCTTGCCGTGGCTTACGTCGTGTGCCGTCACGCGGCGATCGGCGGGAAAAGCCCCGTGATAGTCGAGGTTGAGGCTTTCGAGAAGCGATGCCTGACCTGATCCGGTAACGAGAACAGGCTTGCCTCCCTCCTCGGTAACGGCTTCGACCGCCGAGAGAGCGCCGGGCATGACGATCGGGCGTCCCATAGCCTTGAAGAGCTCGCTCTTGCGGGCGTAGAGGCGCCGCACTTCCTCATCAGTGGTGTGACGTCCGAACTGTCGGTAGACAAGGATGTCAATGGTCGATGCTCCTGTCCTGCCCTCGAGAGCATAGAACTCGTCAGGGTCGGCGGCTATGCCGTTTTCGTCGCACATCTGTTTCCATGCTATTGAATGGCGGGGCATCGAATCGTATAGCACGCCGTCCATGTCGAAAAGCGCTGCCACGGGGTCATGAAGAGTCATGCCTGTACGCGCGGTATAGCGGGCGAGAGCCTCGCGGAGTGTCTTTTCAGTCACCATCGTCTTTCCTCCTCGTCGCGTTTTTATTGTTTTTACCGCCAAATGCATTCTTAAGGCGGTCGGTAAAGCTTCTTTTCTCTTTCACCGGCTCTGCGGGTACGGGCGCCTCGATAATACCCTCGTTGATGAGTGCGAGCGAGTCGGCATGCGACAGCGCCTGCATGGTGTCGGCGTAGGCTGTCACGGGAGTGCCTGCGTCAAGCTTGCCCAGGCGCGAGTTGCGGACGCCGCGGCGGAACACGTTCTCTATCTGGCGTACGAGACTTACACGAGCCGTGTCGACGATGCTGACATTTTCGGCTGCCATGTTATCCTTGAATCTCGCGCCTCCGAACCGTACCTTGTATTTGTCCGGATTACCCTTGACGGTGACGCCGAACTTGAATGGCAGCGGCGATTTGAGCACCGATATATGGTAGTCGAAATTCATCGCGAGATCGTTGTGTCCGAGTACGCCCAGACGGTAGCGGTCGATGTTGAAACTGAACGGGAAAAGCTCGAGCATGTTGTCGCGCACAAGCATCTCCACGCTGACGTGCTTTATTCGGTTGTCGGCACGGTCGCGGAACCTCAGCCATTTGCCGAGCGTGGCGTATGTCTTGGGGTTGATGAATGCGAGGCTGTCGCCCGAAAGACGGATGGCGGCGTCGAGGGTCGGAAGAAGCATGTTCATGGTGCTGTCAACGTCGACAGTAGCTGCGATGTCGGCGTTGATAATGCCGCTGAAATCGCGGATCATGGGCATTATGGTGTCGACTGCCGGCACGAGGCGCAGGAAACGGTCGATGCGGAAATCCTCGAGCTGCAGCCCAAGACCAAACTGTATGTCGGTCTTTTTGGGCGCCGAATAAAGTGCAGAAAGAGCCACCGTACCCGCATCGGAGGTTGCGGCAAGGTCATGGAGATTGACAGCACCGTCGTAGAGCATCACGTCGCCGTGGAGCTTGTTGAGAATGAACTCGTCGTAGAGCACAGTTGCGGCGTCGACGGCAAGATTAGCCTCGATGTTGGTCGGAATTAGGATTGCCGTTGTGTCGGATTTCTGTTCGACCGACGCCTCGAGCTGGCGCTCCATGTCGTTCTCGTCGCCGCTCATGCTCAGACGGGCACCGCCGCTGCGCACACGTTCCAAGTATGCCGAGCCTGCGAAGGCTGCTGCTGCGAGCTGGTTGACATCTATGGTGTCGCTGTATATGGCGAAATCGAGTTTCAGAGGGTTGCCAGTGCGTTTTGTCGTGAGGGCACGGCGGATATTTGTAATCATGCCTTCTACGGCAAGGTCGGTGCGACCAAGGCGACACTGCACGCCGCGAAGATTTACGCTGTCGCTGTTGAAGGCTATATCGAGCCGGCGCATGCGGTTGCGTATGGGGAATACCGGCGTTATCAGTCTGGCGTTGCGGGTTGATAGCTCACCTTCAAGTTCCCATTCGAGCAGATAGCGTTTCAGACCCTTGGCGAGGTCCCATTCTATCACCTCGTTCTCGGTCTCGGAGAGCGCGGTGCGGACGCGGCGCTTGTGCGGCGTGCCGGGTATGTGTCGCCGCTTGGCGATGGCGAGCCTGAACACCGAATCGGGCGACAGTTCGGGGTGAGCGTAAGCTATGCTGTCGGCAGTCCGTTTTACAGCCTCGCGGAACGCAGCCTTCTGGGGGTTCTTGTATGTCCGCGCATGGAGTGCCGCCTTACGCAAGGTGAAACGGTTCGAAGGATTGCCTGCCGACACGAAACCCAGCTCGAGGTCGGCGCTTATCTCGGGCAGACGCTTGTGCCCCTCGAAGCGCTGTACTGACGCTCTGCCGAGAAGGTTGCGCAGACGGACGCCGGCGCTGTCGGTGACGGAGAGAATATTGAGTCTGCCGATTTTCAGACCTCCGCCAATAGGCACAACAAGCGTTGTGTCGGCGCTCGGACGGCGGTTCTCGACTCCCATACCTATCGCCATGTCGCTGCCCGTGAGGCTTATGCCGTCGATGAGCACGGTGGCTGTGTCAACTGATATTTTTGCGGCAAGCGTAGGAGACGACGCTTTCTTGTCGGGACGTCGCAGCAGGGAGCCGAAACGTATGTCAAGACCGTCTATCTCGGTCATGACTGCAGTGTCTGAGGATATGAAGCACAGGTCTTTACCTGTCAGGTCACCGCGGACGTCAAGACCGTGGAACCGAGCCAGAGTGAACATGGACGTGCGCCCATTGGCGTCGAGTTTGAAATTGAGGCTGCCGCGCAGGCTTCCGGGGATAAGTTGTGTCAGTATCGGTGGAAGACGGCGCAGGTCCATGCGTCCCTTCAGGTTAGCTTTGAAAGCCGGGTCCGAGACCAGACGGGTCGCCTCGGCGCTGATGTCGAGTGTCGTGGCGGGACCGGAGACGGCGAAACGGCGGATGTTGACACCGGCGCTGTCGAGGTCGTTGCCGCGAATCTCGAGACTGCCGTCGAATTCGAGCGAGCGTATGGCCGCTTTGCCATAGCGCATGCGGCACTTGGGGATGCTCATGTCGATGCGAGCATACGGTATGCTGTCGACCGCGACGCAGAAAGGACGCTCAAGCTCCATCTCGAAACCTATGCGGGCGTCAGTGTCGAAGAAGGGACTGCGGAGGCGGTAATCCTTTGTCATATCGTCAGGAAGCACGGTCAATGCATCCGTCAGCGCGAAAGGCTCTACGCTGACACGGGCGGCTTTCACTGTGAGCGTGCTGTCGTAGGCAAGAGCCGCCGATGCCCTGGCTCTCATGAATTCGCCATATATGGTAAAGTCTTCGAAAGCGAACATCGTATATGTTTCGGGCGACCATTTCACTTTACCGTCCATGCCGAAACTTATGCCGTCGAGCTGCAGCAGACGTGCCATGGGGCCGTCGAGTCTGCCGTCGATGCTCAGGGCATAGCGTGGCGAGCCGCTTCCGTCGAGAGAGGCGCGTGAAAGAAGGACAACCGTCGCTTCGGTCGAGTCGGCCTCGTTGAAATATCTTATCTGTCGGGCGTCGCTGAAGGTGAAACGCCGTATCGAGAACGGCGGAATCACAAGCGAGCCGTTCTCCGTAGTGTCCTCCGCTGACTTGTATATGTCGAAATTGCCTTTTCCATGACGGTCAATTACTATGTTCATCGACGGGCGCACAAGGTCTACGTCGCCAACGGCTATCTCACCGCGGGTCAGCAGCGGCTGCAGGTCTACAGCGCCCCTGAACGCTCCGAGTGTGAACAGCGTGTCGGCGTATGCGGGCAGACCGCTTCTGTCGGATGCCTTCAGCGCATGCGAAACGACTGTCAGCGAATCCACCGACAGCTGAAGCACGGGAAAACCGGGACGGAACGCCAGTTCCACGCACCCGGCACTGACATCGGCGTCGAGAAGCTTGTTGGCGAAGTTCACCACTATGGGAGTGAGACGCTCGGGACTGAGAATGCGCACGCCGCACACCAGCGTGCCCGCCACAAGGAGGACAACAGCCATCGCAGTCCAGAGAACTGTAAGCAGAATATTGACAATCAGGCGCTTGAACATATTGGGTCGCTTGCCTGTTAATAATCGGTTTATTCTATTGATGTGATGCTGATTCAATGATTATAGAAGAACGGGAGTATCAGAGACGGTGTGCTCCCGGGTCGGGAACGCGACCGTAGTGCAGCCTGTACATCAGAGCCGTCAGGTCGATGATAGGCAGCGGAGTGTTGCGCAGGCGTGTCCCCTGCGTGCGTACGGCCACGACACCTCGGAGCGCGCCGACTGCGATGCTGAGCATCGTCATCATCAGCTGACCTGCCACCACAATCTCGCCGTTCTGGGTCACGATGTGCTTGCGCAGGTCCTCAACCTCAAAAGTGGCTATGACAGAGCTTACGAGTATCCTCGTGCGTATGAAACCTATCGTGGCTATATAAGAGCAGCTGACCACAAGGCTGATGCAGGAAGTGTCCAGGTCGGGGATGACGCGGACATTCATGTCTACTGTCACGGTCTGGTTGCCGAGACGACGGAGAGCGCTCCGGTTGATGGCTGTGGCGTCCGGCACTTCACCGATCGACAGCAGGGTTATTTTTACTTGACTTTCTTCCATATATGCTAACAACACGTTGACCGCTCGGGCGGTTTGTTACGAATTACAAATGTACAAAAATTTCCTCATCCGCAAGCTCTCCGCCTCAGAAAGTTTAGATTTCCACGCGGGCGTAAGGAGCGGTCTCGTAGCGGCAGAAAATTTTATCGAGATATTTGAAGTATCCGGCTATCGCCACCATTGCCGCGTTGTCGGTGGTGAACTTGCGCTGAGGAATGAACGCCTTGATGCCGCGCGCCGCGCAGAGTTCGGCAACGGCGCTGCGCACTCCGCTGTTCGCCGACACTCCTCCGCCTATGGCGACCGTCGTTACTCCGGTCTGGCGGATAGCTTTCTCGAGCTTGTCGATAAGTATGGCTATGATTGTCGACTGCAGCGATGCGGCAAGGTCCGCGCGATTGTGCTCGATAAAATCGGGGTCAGCCTTGATGCCGTCGCGGAGAGTGTAGAGGAACGATGTCTTCAGACCGCTGAAACTGTAGTCGAGTCCGGGGATATGCGGGCGTGCGAAGGCGAATGCTTTGCTGTTGCCCTCTGCTGCCAGGCGGTCGATATGCGGACCGCCGGGGTATGGCAATCCCATGACCTTGGCGCATTTGTCGAACGCCTCGCCGGCGGCGTCGTCGATAGTGCGTCCGAGGATTTCCATGTCGTTGTATCCCCTCACAAGGATTATCTGCGAATTGCCGCCCGAAACCAAAAGGCAAAGGTAAGGGAACTCAGGCACCTCGTCGTCGGGATTCTCGCGGACGAACTGCGCGAGCACGTGTCCGTGCAAGTGGTTGACGTCGATTATAGGAATTCTCAGACCAAGCGACATTCCCTTGGCGAAACTCGTGCCTACGAGAAGTGAGCCTATGAGACCCGGACCGCGGGTGAAAGCTATGGCGCTCAGATCCTTGCGCTCAATCCCGGCGCGACGGATTGCCGCGTCGACGACAGGTACGATGTTCTGCTGATGCGCGCGCGAGGCAAGCTCCGGCACTACGCCGCCGTATTCCTCGTGTATCTGCTGAGAGGCTATTACATTGCTCAGAAGCAACCCGTCGCGAACCACTGCCGCCGATGTATCGTCGCACGACGATTCTATACCTAATATTGTGATACCTTCCATTGATTTCTAAAATATATATGCGATGCCGGCGTAAGCGAAGAAGCCTCCGAACTCCTTGAGAAACGAATACTTAGCCTCGATATTGAGCTTGAGCGATTCTCCGCATTTCAGGTCGAAGCCCAGACCGGCGTTGGCTCCGAGATAGTTATGATGGGTGTTGACGTCCTTTGAGTCGTCTTTCGTCATGGATTTGGGCGAATGAAGCGTCCATGATTCGAACGCCAGACCGGCGAGAGGATAGATGTTGGACTTCCCGTAGCCGAAAGGTATGGGAAAGTGCATGTCCATGTCAACTGTAAGAGCATCCTTGTCATTGTTGCGGAAGATGATGCCCAGCTGCGGTGCTATGCGCACATGTTTATTGAAAGAGTACTGGAAGAACATACCTGCCAAGGCAGACTCGTTCTCGCCTACATATCCGGCTTTGAGTCCGACGCTTTTCTGTCCGTGGACGTCCTGCGCCGCGGCGGAGACAAATGACGTAAGCAGGATAGCGGTGAATAAGACAATGCGCGCGGCAGCGCCCATAATAGCATTAGTATGTGATGTGTTCATGTCGCGTTAGCTCTTTAATATACTACAATAACCGGCGCATTCGCCCTTTGGACGGCAAAGTTAGCTTTTTTTCGCCATTTATACAGATTATGTGCCGTTAAATTTTACAACATCATCCGCCGCGGGTTTGTTTATTACAATGAAATAATATAAATTTGCATGTAAACAACCCCGCAAGGGACATCACCTTAAAATATGACCGAAAAATACATTTTATCTCTCGACCAGGGCACGAGCAGCTCCCGTGCTATTGTTTTTGACCATGACGGCAAAATCTGTTCGGTAGCTCAGAAGGAATTCACGCAGTATTTCCCAAAATCGGGCTGGGTGGAGCATGAGCCTCACGAAATATGGTCTTCGCAGGCGGCTGTTATTGCCGAAGCCATCTCCGCAATC
>JAGBDG010000274.1 GCA_017937625.1 Muribaculaceae bacterium
AGCTTGTCATAGTCGAAAACCGTCCTTACGAGGAATTTACGCGACTTCTCAGAAACGCCCACGTCGTACTCGACCAGATTTACAGCTATACGCCGGCGACAACAGCGTTGCTTGCCATGGCTTACGGACTGAATGTGGTCAGCGGCGGCGAACCCGAGTATTACGATTTTATCGGCGAACGCGACAAACGCCCGATAATCAACGCGCCCATCGATGTAGAGCCGCTTACCGATGTAATTGAGGATATTATCCTTCATCCTGAGCTCATCCGTGAACGCGGCAGGCGTTCGCGCGAATTCGTGGAGAAGCATAACGACTGCCGTGTCGTCGCGCACCGTTTTCTGGACTTCTGGCTAAAACGCATAAAATGACCGCCATGCTGACTCTCGACATAGCCATCTGCACTCACCGACCCGAGGGAATAGCCCGCGTCGCGGCGATGGACCTTCCGGCTATGGAAGCCGTAAGGTATGTTGTGTCTTGGCAGGCGCATGAGGCTGCTCCCGTGCCCGCTTCGCTTGCCGGACGCGATGACATCGAGATTCACCGTTTTGATGGCACAGGGTTGTCGCGCAACCGCAACAACGCTCTTGAGCACTGTCGTGGTGATATCATACTTATAGGTGATGACGACTTGTTGTATTATCCTGAAGGGATTGAGGAAGTCCGAAGAATATTTGCCGGGAATCCCGACCTTGAGCTTGCCACATTCCGTTCCGACCATGGCGACATGAGCCGTTTCCCGACAGAAGCTGCCACTCTTGGTAAGCGTCTGCCGAAAAAGTATTATCTTACGAGCTTCGAGCTTGCCATGCGTCGCTCCGCTGCTTCGAAATTGCGCTTCTGTCCTGAATTCGGTATCGGTGCCGAGCGCTATCTATGCTGCGAGGAGGAGCTGCTGCTGCATGCCGCGATACGTCGTGGTTATGTCTGCCGCTATTTCCCGGTGACGGTATGCGCGCATCCGCATGAGTCGACAGGCACAAAAGCACGTCTTTCCGCAGGAGAGCTGCGTGCAATGGGAGTGCTGATTTCGCTCACGACCGGATGGACCGCTCCGCTGCGCCTTCCTCTCAAGGCATGGCGCGTAAGCCGCAGCGGTCAGGCAAGCTTGGCAAAGGCGCTGCAAAGCCTCGTTTCCGGCGCTTTTGAAGCATCATCAGTCCGCCGGCTCAACCGCGAGACACTTTGGTGAGCCTTATTTGTGTTCTTTGCGAAAATCTTTCTATCTTTGCGAAAGCAATATCTTTTAAAACCTTGTAATCAATACCTTCGAAATATGTCCTACAGAAAGTTACTCTTCCTGTTCGCTTGTATAGTTTCTCTTTCGGCTACGGCAAAGTCCACTGTTCATAATTATCTCGTGGTCGAGCCAAAGAATCCTAAAGTGCTTCTGAAAGAACTCAATGCCCCGCAGTATACAGAATTGAGACCTGACAAAGAGTATCGTTTCGGCGTCGGGCTTTATGGCTATAAGGATGCCTCTGGAAAGAGTGTGATCGAGCCGCAGTTTTTCGCTGCCTCGGATTTTGGCGACGGTCTTGCCGCTGTGAAAAGGCAGGAAAAGGATAAATGGGGATATATAGACAATACAGGCAAGATGGTCATTGAGCCTCAGTTTTATGTTGCAGAAAAATTCAGCGAAGGTCTCGCTCCTGTGCGTCTTAAGAAAAACGGCAAATGGGGCTATATCGACAAATCCGGAAAAGAAGTCGTCCCAGCTATTTTTGAGCAAGTGACGCCTTTCAGGAACGGTATAGCACATGTGATAACAAAAAATTCACGCGGAATATTTGCCGAATTCATTACCTTGAATCCGGGTTTCTCGAATTTTCTTGAGATAGAATGCGGTTCGCTGGATTCTTACCTTGCCGCAAGCGGTCTCGCAAAACCGGACGAGGCGTCGATGGATTAAAATTCGGCATAAAGTGCATTAGTGATTGCATATTAGGGCGGATTTCCGTAACTTTGTGGTGTATTATGGCGTAGTGTGTCCAAGTGACATCTGCGTCATCCGGAATAGTATAATAAGACACCACATATATGACACGTAAATGGAACTATCCGACGCTTTCGAGCGAGGAACAGCGGCTTGGAGCCGAGCTGGCGCGACGTTTCGCCAACTGCTCCTCTGTCGCCGACCTTCTCGTACAGCGCGGAATCACGACCATCGACGCTGCCGAAAAGTTTTTTCACCCGTCGCTGCGCGACCTGTATGACCCCTTCCTCATGCCCGACATGGACAAGGCTGTCGAACGCCTCAACCGTGCCATGGGCTCGAAGGAGAAGATACTGGTCTACGGCGACTATGACGTTGACGGCACCACGGCAGTGGCGCTCGTCTACCGTTATCTGCAGAATTTCTATTCGGAGCTCGATTTCTACATACCGACCCGCTACGACGAGGGCTATGGCATCTCGCGCAAAAGTATCGACTATGTCGCGGAACAGGGCGTGAAACTGGTCATCATCCTCGACTGCGGCATCAAGGCTATCGACGAGATAGCCTACGCCAAGGAGAAGGGCATAGACTTCATCATCTGTGACCATCACATGCCCGACGACGAGCTGCCTCCCGCAGCCGCTATCCTCAATCCCAAACTCGAGGGCTCGACCTATCCTTGCCCTCACCTCTCCGGCTGCGGAGTAGGCTACAAGTTCATGCAGGCGTTCTCGATAAGCAACGGTATCGCCACCGCCGAACTTGAGAGCATGCTCGACCTCGTAGCCGTGAGCATCGCCGCCGACATTGTGCCGATGATCGACGAGAACCGCGTCATGGCATACATGGGACTCAAACGTCTCAACACTAATCCCAACCTGGGCTTGCGCGCTATTATCCGCACGTGTGGTCTCGGCGGCAAGGAAATCACAATCAACGACGTCATTTTCAAGATTGGTCCGCGCATCAACGCGTCCGGACGCATGCAGTGCGGCAGCGAGGCTGTGGAGCTGCTTGTGTCGCGCGACGCCAAGGAGGCAGCGCGCCGCAGTCTCGAAATCGACAAATACAACCAGGACCGCAAGGAACTCGACAAGCGCATTACCGAGGAGGCGAATGCCATTCTCGAGGCTCGCGGCGAGATGCATTCTCCAAAGAAGTCCATCGTCATCTACAACAAGGACTGGCACAAGGGCATTATCGGAATCGTTGCATCGCGTCTCACCGAGCTGTACTACAAACCATCAGTGGTGCTCACGCTCAGCAACGGTCTCGCCACCGGCTCGTCGCGCTCCGTGCAGGCTTTCGACATCTACAAGGCGATAGAATCGACCCGCGACCTTCTCGAGAATTTCGGAGGGCACGCTTACGCCGTCGGTCTCTCGCTGCGCGAGGAAAACATACCGGAGTTTACCCGCCGTTTCGAGGAATACGTAGCCGCCAACATCCTGCCGGAGCAGCTCACGCCGCAGATCGACATCGACGCCTTCCTTTCCTTTGCCGACATAACGCCGGAGTTCGTGTCGATCCTGCGGCTGTTCAATCCCTTCGGACCGGGCAACCGCAAGCCTACATTCTGCACCCGCCGAGTAAAGGACTTCGGCACAAGCAAGCTCGTCGGGCGTAACCTCGAGCACATTAAGCTCGAGCTTGTCGACGATACTTCCGGCAAGGTCATCAACGGCATCGCTTTCAACATGGCATCGTATTTCGAGCACATCCATTCAGGACGTCCCTTCAACATCTGCTACACCATAGAGGAAAACAAACATCAGAACGCTTCGTCCTCGCTTCAGCTTTTAGTAAAGCAGATACGAGTGACGGATATCTGACAATGGACGACATATCGGGATACTACGACTTCAGCGAGCCTGATTACTCGGACGACGGCACTCCCGACGCGTCGGCAGACGCGCTGTCGGTTCTGCGCCGTTACTGGGGCTACGACTCGTTCCGTCCGATGCAGGAGGAGATAGTTTCCTCGGTACTCGCCGGGAACGATACCCTCGGGCTTCTTCCTACCGGCGGCGGCAAGTCGGTATGTTTTCAGGTTCCGGCTCTTCTCCTGCCCGGACTGACTGTTGTGGTCACACCGTTGGTCTCGCTGATGAAAGACCAGGTCGACAATCTTAAGAAACGGCGCATTCCAGCAGCCTGCCTCTATATGGGGCTGACGCGCAGCGAGACCGAGTACACGATTGAGCGTTGCTGCGCAGGACGTGTCAAGCTTCTCTATATAGCCCCCGAAAGACTCGGGCGCGACAGTTTCATCACCCAGATACGGCGCTGGAATCCGAGCCTTTTTGTCGTTGACGAGGCGCACTGTATCTCGCAGTGGGGCTACGATTTCCGACCGTCCTATCTCAAAATTTCGCGTCTGCGCGAGGAATTTCCCGAAGTGCCGGTACTGGCGCTTACGGCTTCCGCGACGCCCGAAGTCGCCGACGATATCATAGAAAAACTTGAGATGCGGCATGTCCGCCGTTTTTCCCTGAGCTTCACGCGCGACAATATTTCCTTCCTCATCCGTCATACCGACTCGAAATTGCCTAAGCTCCTGCAGATTCTCCGCAACCGCCAGGGTACGGCTATAGTATATGTCCGTTCACGCAAACGAAGTCGCGAGCTTGCCGAGGCGCTGACGGAGGCAGGAGTGGCTGCTGCATTCTACCATGCCGGGCTCGACAGCCGCGAGAAAGCGGCGCGGCAGGATGCCTGGCAGGCAGGATCGCCGGCAGTGATAGTGGCGACAACCGCTTTCGGCATG
>JAGBDG010000275.1 GCA_017937625.1 Muribaculaceae bacterium
AAGAAAGGTTGCGGATTTCACGCTCGCGCTGCTCGGGGTCTTTGTACATCGAGAGAACGCTGAGGATGAGGTCCTTGTCCTGGATGTTGCTCTGAGCGACAAGTTTCTGGAAGCCTTCCCAGTCCTGAGCGGTGAACTGTGCGGTGAGTTCGCCGAATTCGGTGATTTTGTCTTTCTTGAGCTGGTTGGTCACATAGCCCTTGGTGTTCTTCTCGCGGTTGCCGGCGAGCTTGTAGTTGAGCTCGTAGCCACCGTCGGGCGATGCGTATGACTGGATGTTGATTTCCTGGAGAACGCGGGCGGTGTCGCCGTTGGCTGCCTTGATCTCGTTCTTCAGTTCTTCCATTGCGTCGGTCTTGAGCTGACCTGCGCGGATGTTGGCCTGGTTGATGAGGAACATGATGTCGGCTGCGTACTTCTCGTTGATGACGCGCTGGAAAGCGTCGTTGGCGATAGCGGGAGTAACGGTAGCTGCGTCAGCGATAGCTGCGGTAGCGATAACGCCGTCAGCCACTTTCACGCGGGGAAGAGCGTAAGTCTTGTTGCCCTGGGTAGCCACGAATTCAAGATAGAGTTCGCTCTTTGCCATTTCGGGCTGATAGACGAAGTTCACGGGGATTGTCTGCGTGCCGCCGTATTCGTAGGAGATAACGGGATTGTTGCCGCGCACTTTCTCGCCCTGGAAGGTGTAAGCCTGAGATTTGGCTTCCTGACCGTTAAAAACAAGAACCGGTGTTACTGTAACCTCGGCATTCTTGACAAAGAACTTTTCGGGGATTTTTGCACTTACGCTTGCGGGTACGTTTTCGCCCACAACTTCAAGCGGATTGGGGTTTACAGTGAAGTAATCTGCACTGAACTGGCCGAGCTTCTTACCGCAGCTGGTAAGTGAAAGAGCTGCGCCAATGCCGACCACGTAAATTAATTTAGAATTCATAAACTGATGAATTAAGTTATTGTCCTTTTCGGACTACAAAATTAAGATATAATTTTAACATTACAAAAATTTTTTTGCTTAAATAGATGAATTTTGTCTATCAGTTGCAAAAATATTATGCCACTTATTGTTGCGGCAATATATTTCGATAAAAATCAGAAAGATAGACCCGGTTCGCGACAATGAAATTTTGCAGATATAAATCCTTGTCGCTAACTTTGTCATTACAAATCCAAAACCATGAAGAGACACATCACATCAGCACTCGCATTCTTTCTCGCATTCGCCATTGCCGAAGCGCAGTACATTCCAACGGAAGAGAATCTAAGGTCACGCCGGGAGTTCGCCGACGCCGGCTTCGGAGTGTTCATCCACTGGGGCATCTACAGCATGTTCGCACAAGGCGAATGGTACCTCAACAGCGGCATAAGCGCCGAAGAATATGCCAAAGCGGCTTCCGCCTTTTATCCGGTGCGATTCGACGCCGCCTCTTGGGTGAAAGACATCAAGGATGCCGGGGCGAAATATATCACCATCACTTCGCGACATCACGACGGCTTCTCTATGTTCGGCACACGGCAGTCGCCGTACAACATAGTGGATTCCACTCCCTTCGGACGCGACATCATCAAGGAACTCGCCGACGAATGCCATAAGCAAGGCATAAGGCTCCATTTATATTATTCCCACATAGACTGGGGACGCCCCGACTACCCGAAAGGACGCACAGGGCTGAAAACAGGCTGCCGCAAGGAGGACGAGAACTGGAAGCATTACTACGACTTCATGAACAATCAGCTGACAGAACTTCTTACCAATTACGGAGAGATCGGAGCGATATGGTTCGACGGCTATTGGGACCACGACAGCGATTCGGTGCCTTTCGACTGGCAGCTTGAGAAACAGTATGCGATGATACACAGCCTCCAGCCAGGATGTCTCGTCGGCAACAACCACCACATAAAGCCTTTCGAAGGCGAGGACATACAGATTTTTGAGCGCGATATTCCGGGACAGAACGAGGCGGGGCTCTCGGGACAGGAAATATCACATCTACCGCTTGAGACATGCCAGACAATGAACGGAATGTGGGGATATAAAATAGCGGATCAGAACTATAAAACCACAAAAGAACTTATCCACCTGCTTGTCGGCACCGCCGGCATGGGTGCCAACCTGCTTCTCAACATCGGTCCGCAACCAAACGGCGAGCTTCCCGCCACAGCACGCGAGCGGCTGCGCGAAATCGGCGAATGGACACGCGTCTACGGCGAAACCTTCTACGCCACTGAAGCAAGCGACTTCCCGGCACAGAAATGGGGAACATCGACCCGCAAAGGCAACAAACTCTATATACACGTCCTCGACACGCAGTCGGCCGACATCGAGGTTCCCGTCGGATGCAAGGTACGCAAAGCGACCGACTTCATCACAGGTCAGAAAGTTCGGTTCAGCAAGAAGAAAGACGGCGGCATTATCCTGCATCTCGACACCGTGCCTACCGAATACGACCATGTCATTGAACTTGAAACGATATGAGCCGCGGACGTCTTGAAATATGCTGCGGCGACTTCAGCAGCGTCGTCACAGCCATCGCCGGAGGCGCCGACCGCGTCGAACTATGCTCAGGTCTCGATGCCGGCGGTCTCACGCCGAGCGCAGGTTTTATCGAGGCTGCCGTCGCCGAACGCGGCAAGGCAGCCGTCCACGTCCTAATCCGTCCGCGTGAAGGCGATTTCCTCTATTCCGCTAAAGAAATCGAAATCATGGAATCCGACATCGCCGCTGCCCGGGCAGCTGGAGCGCAAGGGGTTGTCATAGGAGCGCTCAACAGCGACGGAAGCGTCGACACTGCGACATGCAGGCGCCTCATCAATGCCGCCGGCGGACTATCAGTAACTTTCCACCGTGCATTCGACATGACATCCGACCCGGCCCGGGCACTCGAAGAAATCATCGCGCTTGGCTGCGACCGCATCCTCACATCAGGCTGCGCACCGACAGCTGCAGAAGGTGCGGAAATGCTCCGCCGCCTCAACGAAACCGCTGCCGGACGCATCATCATACTCGGCGGATGCGGCGTCGTGCCGACCAACGCCGCCGCCATCATTGCCTCCACTGGTCTGACAGAGCTCCATGCATCGGCGCGCTCATCCGTAGAAAGCCTTATGACATTCAGAAACAGCAATGTCGCCATGGGTGCTGCCGGCTCCGACGAATTCTCACGCAAATCCACAGACATCAGCAAAGTACGGCTATTAGCCGAAACTCTCCATAAAATATGAAATCACGACTCATCACCGCACTGCTCGCCGTCACGGCATTATGCGCCACTGCGCAGGACCTCCGCCAGAAGAGTCTGGACATGCTATATATGTATATGCCGGCGTCGGACGCTGCAAACTACCCGCGCAGTTTCTTTGAACACAATGTCGACATGTCGCTCCGGGCACGCGAAGAAATGCCATGGGGCAAGACTGTCCCGGAACGGGAATTCCTTCATTTCGTCGTGCCTGTGCGAGTCAACAACGAAGCTCTCGACAATCACCGCGAGGTATTCTATAATGAGCTGCGCGAAAGGGTCAGAAACATGTCGATGCGCGACGCAATACTCGAAATCAATCACTGGTGCCACGAAAAGGTAAGCTACCAGCCTTCCGACGGTCGCACACACTCGCCGCTGCAGTCGGTAAGTTCCGGCATAGGCCGCTGCGGAGAAGAATCGACATTCGGCGTAGCCGCTCTCCGCGCCATGGGCATCCCGGCCCGACAGGTATACACACCGCGCTGGGCACACACCGACGACAACCACGCATGGGTAGAAGCATGGGCGGACGGCGAATGGTACTTCCTCGGCGCCTGCGAACCCGAACCGGTGCTGAATCTCGGATGGTTCAATTCTCCCGCCTCCCGAGGAATGCTGATGCATGCACGCGCCTTCGGTCCGTATTCCGGAAAAGAAGAAATTTTGTCTACCGCCGACGGTATCACCGACATCAACGTCACAGACCACTATGCGCCCGTCGACACC
>JAGBDG010000276.1 GCA_017937625.1 Muribaculaceae bacterium
AGCGGCGAGGGCGAAAAAGCCGAGAATCTTGCCGACAGGATATCCTATCGGGTATTTCTTGGCGCCGATGAAGTAGCTGGCGAGCATCATGAGTCCGTAGCTCGACATGGCGGCGATGGCGCAGCCCATGTAGCCTATACGCGGCACGAGTATGACGTTGAGAACGACGGTTACGGCGAGCCCGAAGATTGAGAACCATGCTCCCCACTGCGTGCGGTCGGTGAGCTTATACCATACGGAAAGGTTGTAGAAAATGCCGAAGAAGAGCTCGCCGAGCATTATGAGCGGCACGACACGCAGACCGCTGAAATATCGCGGCGAGATGAAATAGCGGATGAAATCGAGGTAGAACATCACTCCGAGGAAGATGAGCAGGGCGAAAGCGACGAAATATGTCATTGCGTCGCGGTAAGACGCCATCTTGTCGGTGTCCCGGTCTTTGCTGTGCGCGAAGATGAAAGGCTCGTAGGCGAAGCGGAACGCCTGGAGAAAGACAAGCAGGAGGACGCCGATCTTGTAGTTGGCGCCGTAGATGCCGAGTCCGTACATAGCCTCCTGCGGGTCGGCGACGAGGTGGGGGTAGAGCAGCTTGTCGATGGTCTGGTTCATGATGCCGGCGACGCCGAGGACAAGGAGGGGGGCGGAGTAGCGCATCATCTCGCGCCACAATGGCATGCAGAAGCGCCAGCGGAATCCTGTTGTCTCCGGAATCATCATCAGCAGGTTTACCGCCGAGGCAATGAGGTTGGAGAGGAATATGTAGCCGATGCCGAAGTCGGGACGGTAGAACCACGACACAAGCGCCGGAGCCTCACGCATGAGAATCGGGCAGAGCAGGATGAAGAAAAGATTCAGACCGATGTTCAGCCCGATGTTGACGAGCCTGAGCAGGGCGAAGCGCATGGGGCGTTTCTTGTAGCGGAGGTAGCCGTAGGGGATAGCCATGAATGCGTCGATGGCGACGCACACAGCCATGATGACCACGAAGGACGGATGTCCGTCGCATTCCATCCAGACAGTCACCCCGGGCTGGAAGGCGACGACGAGCGCTACAAAAAGCGTGGAGGTGACGGCAAGCGAAGTGAGGCATGTTCCGTAGACCTGCATAGGGTCGGACCAGCGCTCGTGGTTTGCGAAACGGAAGAATCCGGTCTCCATTCCGTAGGTGAGGATGACCATTGCGAGGGCGACGACGGAGTAGACGAAGGTGACGACGCCGTACTCCTCGACGGGAAACATGATGGTGTATAATGGCACAAGCAGCCAATTAAGGAATCTGCCGACTATGGAGCTCAGTCCATAGACAGCAGTGTCCTTAGCCAGCGATTTTATTCCGGGCATCTGTTATTCTGTTTGTTGAATGTGTGACTGTCGGTTTAAGTTTATACGGTAGCCTCCGTCGATGACCTTGACCTTGAGCGTCACCCAGCATGCGATGAGCATGTAGGCGAATGCGAGAATCCACAATGCCACGAAAGGCCGTGCCACTTCGGCGAGCGAGGCGGAGTTGCTGTTAATACGGATGAATCCTTCGACTCCCCATGTAGCCGGGACGAGGTCGCCGAGACCTTTCCAGACCGGCGCCATGGCGAAGCGGGGCCATGTGAGACCTGAAAGGAAGAGGAATACTACGGAAGTGAAGACGATGAGTATGAATCCGGTCTCGCGCTCTTTCATGAAGTAGACGAGGCACTGCCCGAGGAATGCCGAGGCGAGAAGCAGCGGAAGAATGAAGAGAAGATAGTCGACGGGATCTCCGTAGTGCGGCAGATTGAACATCTCGGGTATGAAGCGGAGGATGTAGATTGTGAGCGGAATGTAGAACACCACGTATGCGAACGCCCTGCCCCAGAGCGACGGCGTGCCCGTGACGGTGCGGTGCCATACCCAGCTGGACATGGACAACGACACCATCCCGGAGGTGGTCCTGTG
>JAGBDG010000277.1 GCA_017937625.1 Muribaculaceae bacterium
AGTCGCGGGCAGGTCTTCTGCGGGCTGCAAAACCGCCCAGAAGCGCAGCGCACCGGCGCGGGTCTCTACCGTGGGATAGAGTCCTGCGTCGAACGCAGCTTTCAAAGCGGACTTGTGCAGCGTCACATCGGCGTACACGCTTGCCTCCACGTCCGGGACGAGAACGTCAACCATATATTCACCATCCTCACCCTGCACCCAATCGGCAGCAGGGATCGTGATAAGGTGCTGAACTGCGGCGCTCATACCGCCATGAGCGCTGGGGTCTGCGTTGTGGGCTGCGATCAGCTGATCGACCTTGCCGACCGTGGCGATTGCCTCCGGGTCGATAATAGCCGAAACAGCGTCCACATCGCCCACAGCGGCGATAAGATCAAACGTGGCGAGTTTACCCACGATGGAGCTGGCAGGTCTGATCCACTCAGGCTCGTTTTCCAGCGACAAGTAGGTATACGGTACTTCGCCCTCGTCAGGATCTTCCGCGAACAAAACGATGTTCGTCGCGTAGAAACCAGATACCACGTCATCGCTCTTGATCTGAACGGTGACTTGGCACTCGCCGTCAATCGGGTTCGTGACGGCAGCGATTTTAGCATCCATCACATAGCCAGCACAGCCGGCCATTGTTTTGGGCGTCAGGTCATCCGGGATTGCGCCATTACCTACCGCAGCTCTCGTGTATCTCATTTTGCATCGACCCGCGAGGACTTTGGCGATCAGAGCAATGCCGGTTAGGGAGCCGTAGCTCCCGTCTTCAAACTTGGACATATTCGCTCCTCCTTCTTAGTCAATTCTTTTGGATTTGATGTGGGCGTGGTAGATAGCGCCTCCTGCGCCGTCCTGACGGGCTGTGTGCGCTGCCTTTGCGTCCGGCGGGTGAATTACTACCTCCGGGGTTTGCAGCGCTCCGTGCGCCGTCTGGACTGCTGTGCGAGCCATTCTATCGCTGCTGAACGGTGGCGGCGCAAAGTTGGAGTTTGCGTACCCGCCGTGGCTGACACCCCACACCTCGATGCCCGTCCGGTCTTTACTGAACGGTGGCGGCGCAAACGCAGCCCCCGCAAACCCACCATAGTTGACTCCCAGCGTGTTCACGCTCTCGCGGTCCTGCCCGACAGGATCAACCGCGATGTAGGAGTCTCCGTAACCGCACCACAGTACGGTCACATCACTGCGGTATGTTCGATAGGTGCGGAGGTAAAGCCGCATACCGACACCGGCAGCGAGAATACGCTTGATTGCGTAGGCGATAGGCTCGATCAATTCCAAGCGATCTTGCGAGAGAAGGTCTTGGTCAACGTAAAGAGCAATTTTCGCCGGATAAACGTCTTCCAGAAGAACATCTGAAAGCTCCACGTCAAGCAAATCACCGGCGGCTCTGATAACCGTATCAGAGTCACCGCCGGAGATCTGAGCGATCAATTTGACTTTTATCGCCAGCCGATAGAATCTATCGTCCGGGCTCACACGCTTCACACCGAAGTTCGCGCCGTAGCGGTCGAGAACAGAGCCTTTCGCGTTGTCGAGGTTATCCCACAGCTTTACGAGCTGCGCCTGCTCCTGCGCGGAGTCAAGACCCCATGCGAGGATAGCGAACAGCTTGCCGATGTTGGTTTCGAGCGGGAGCAGCATCTGCTGGTTGTCGTGATCTTTTCGGGTGTACGCGCTGGTGAGCAGGTAAAGCATTTCGGTCAGGAAGTTCTTCACGATACGATCACCATACTTTCATCAGCGACTGCCTTTTCACGAGCGGCGATCTCGATGTTGTCCCAGCTGAAGTTCTCACCATCCGAGCTGATTTGCAGTTTGAAATCGACCACGCCGGGGACTTTGAACACTTCCGTCGGAAGCGCCACGCAAATAACTGTCTGACCGATATTCAGCCCGCCTCGTGTATTCGCACCGATGTAGTTCACAATGCTCTGCTTGATCTGCTCGATGCCGTCCAGCGGGAATGTGTTGTCGGTAACGAGCTCGAACACCTTTACCCACACCTTCACGGGAGTGGGGCGGCTGAAATTGATGTTGAAGGTCGTGCCGGATGCCGTGACTACCGCAACGGTTGTGTTGCCGAAGGTCTGGATGCCCGCCGCTCGTCTGCGATAAATCGCTTTTGCAATCTCCTCATCCAGACCGCCATACGCAACGATCTCGATGGAGTGCGGGGGCAACCCGCTTGCGCTGGGCAAATCCGTGTCATTTTCCTCACCAGTGACCGCAATGACCGCCTCGACGTTTTCGTAGATCTCAGCCACGATTGCGTCAATGTTCACACCGCCAGCGAAGTCTACAGAGAGGTAATATCGTTTTCTGAACTCGTCGTCGGTCTCTGTATCGCGCCCGCCCTCGAAGGGTTTTACATTCGTGACCTTGGAGATGCCTGACTTGGGATTCGTGATATTCGTGATCGTGTTCGCCTCGACATTGCTGTCGGGTCCAGCGACAACGGCAGAAGCCGGGAGCGTGACGCTGCCATCCTTAATCACACCGGACTGCAAGGTGATGTACTGCAAGCCGGAGATCGTCTCAGCAAGGTAGCCTTCCGGGACCTCGACGCCATCCGTGCCTGTGAAGGTCAGATAGCCGACGGATTTCTGCGCTCCGAGTAGCCGTAAGCCGATTGCTCTGCCGAGGTTATATAGGCTCGACCCAACCGCCGTGTCGATGAAGCGGGAGTTGTAAACGTCCTCGATGGTCGAGAACAGGAGATTCAGCATCCAAGCATAGATGCGAAGGAAGATGCCCAGCGGGGAACGGACAGTCAGGTTCGCTCGTGCTCCGAACAGTTCTCGGGCTTTGTGTTCGAGTGCATCCAGCAGCTCGGCGTATGTCGGTCGTCTAAAACCGGCATCAGTCAAGCCCCAATCAGTAATCTTCGCCATTATGCTGTCACCTCCAATACAATGGTCTCACCGTCTACGAGGGTGGCTGAGAGCTCCACCGTGATTTCACGGCGGTCATACGAGACTTCAAGTGAGTCAATGCGAGAAACATCAGGTTCTTGGAATACCGCCTCTCTGATAATCTCCTTGATTTCCTCATCTTCGATCTCGTTCTGGTTTTTGCCCATAATGCTTTCATAGTCCGTGCCGTGGGTCTGATCGGCGAAGAACTCAGCCTTCCACGTCAAAAGGGCGTGACGGACGTTCTGCACAGTAGTGTCGTTGTCGTAAATCTTTTTGAAAGAGCCGTCCTCGTCAAATACGAGGTCTCGGGTCTCAGGGTCAATCAGCAAGGTCATATTATCCACGCCCGATCACCCCCTAACTCGGCTGTCCGGTTCTGCCGCCTGAATCGCCCGGATGCGTATGATGGGCGCCGCTCACGGCGTTCTCGGAAAGAACATCACCGGTAGCCGTGACTTTGCCTATCACCGTGACATCGCCTTTGATCTCAACGCCGTTCTTTTTCACAGCGACGTAGATACTGCCGTCGTCGGTGGCAAGCGCAAGGCTTTCTGCCGGAAGCCCTTTCACTGTGTAATCTCCTGCGACGATACCGCCCACGAAAATCGCGTCGGTGGTGGAGTGATTTCGCTCGGTCAGCGGTTTGGCTTCCTTGCCGCCAGTGACCGTGCTGTCCATGTCGTGATCGAGATACAGAACAACGCCGGTGTCGCCCTCCTTGATCCAAGGGCGAACGATAAAACCGCCGCAGCGGGTACACGCCACGGGGATAGCCAAAATCGGAGGCTGGCTTTCATACTTGCCGTTCTCCAAGTGCTTAGACAGCGGCTGTACGTTGACCGTCATCTTGGCAGGATCGAACGCCAGAACAGTCACGGTAGCCGCAACGCAGATCGACTCGGCAAGTTTCCTGTCGTGGATCTGCTGATAGTTGTAGGTGTTGTTACCAGCCATCGCATATCCTCCTAAAAAGGTTTCAGCTCCATCGAGGTCTTCCAATCGCCGGTACGCCCGCCTGAGTGCGAGCCACTCACGACGATAAACCGTCCGTTCAATTCAGCGGACTGAATACGCACAACCTCGGCTGTTGAGACCCGATAGTTCAAAAGGCAGGAGCGGGAGATCGTATCGTCCTCTCGATCCTCGCCAGTGGTCTGGGAGTTCAGGTCATCCTCCACAGGAATGACGACCTTCTCCTCATCTGCTCGAAGTAAACCGGTGGCTCTCGAAAGCGTCAACCCGTTGTTAATGCCGTCGTCAGCCTTGGTTATGTAAATCTGACCGGTGGGTCGAATAATGAAGCGGCTTTTGCACTCATTCACGACAATTTCGGTCAGAACTTGTTTCAGATTTCCTCTACACACTCTGCCACGGGGGTAGCTCACGTCGGTAGACAATTCGCATTTGGCGACCTCAACGCCGAAGATGTTCAGCAGGTCGCGTACAATGGCAGAGGCTTTCATGTTCTCGGCGTAGGTCTTGTTGATGAGCTTGCCGAGAATCTCATCAGCACAGGGCTGGACCGTGATCGTGGTCGTCCAGTCTACATTCGCCTGTTTGTGTTTCAAACCGACGACTTTTCCGATGAGGATGCAGCCCACATCGCCCTCATATCCGGCGTTCAGAATCACCGCATCATTCTTCTTGATGTTCGCTCTGGTGTTGCCAGACAGGTTCGTCACCTTCACGGTCGCTACCGGCGGCTCATCGCTGTCCTCAAAAGGAATGTCGAAAGAAAAACTCAGGCGGTCAAGAGAGTATTTATTGCTGCCAATCACAAGCGTGGCAGCTCTGATCCAGAAGGCCATCACTCCACCGCCCTTTCGTAAAGGTAGAGCTTGACATCCTTGCCGAAGTTCGCTCTCGTGACCTCAGACACACCCGAGCCGGTGATGCAGAGCGGGATGATGACCGGAATCGGGAACCGCTCATCTTCCACAACATTGAATAGCGGACGACCATACCTCACGATCTCACCGAAAGCAAGCACGTTCTGGTTGACATCGAGAAGGTCGATGGTATAAAAACCGCCAATGTCGTTATACTTCACAGTGAAGTGGAACGTGCGGTCAGTAAGTTTGATGGTGAACGAGTACGGCACTTTCGAGGCATCAATGTCGATGTACTCGACGTCTTCGTTCAGGTCAATCAGTTGCAGCGCCATACTCTACACCTCCTAATACGCTGTTTGTGCCAGCCCGTTATAGCCGCCTGTCTGTCTCGTCAACGGCGCGGTGCTTCCGGGCGTTACGTATGCCTCACGGTATCGGTCAGCACTACTGGTGCTCACCGATTGGAGGGAGACTGTTTTTGTTCCGGCGTTGGCTGTGACCGCAAGCTGCGCGTCGTCGCTTTTACCGGCATCCTGCCGCGTCATAGGCTCCTCGCCATCCATCGAGACGTATTCAGGCGAGGTGGTCAGGATCTGTTTCAGCGTCGCCGAAAAGGAGGCGCCGTTCTTATTTTTTGAAGTCCTGTCGAACTTCAAGCTGGTGATGACGAGGTTCGTCATGCGGGTCACGCCAATGTACGTAAGGATGTCCCGCGAATCTCGCAGAGCTTTTAACGCATTGATGGCGCTGTTCCCGCCGACGATTACGCCGGAGATCGAAAGCTGTCCAGCGGCGTTGTTTACATGGTCGTTGATGTCAGCTCCATCTTCCACCGGGTTGGATGTGATGGAGCTGCTGTAGCTTTCGCTCTCTTTCTCAACGATACCGTTTTGCATAGGCACGAAACGGACTGTGCCGCCTCTGCGCCCGGTAAGCGTGTAAGCCATTTCTGTGCCTCCTCTCAGAACGCATACTGGTTTTTCAAGCCCATGCGTTCAAGTTCTTCTTCTCTGAACTCCTCGAACAACTGTCGGATAGTTTCGCGGAGCGAATTGCTGACATTTTCGGAGGCTTCCTCATCCATGTTGCCCTCCACCGTGATGTTGATAACCGGCGCGAAGGGAGCAGGAGCGGAGCCGCCACCCGATGTGGGATCGGGGATGCTGGGATCAGGAACATCGGGGTTGGGAACACTCGGGTCGTAGACCACATTCGCCGAAGTGTCCGGCGGCGAGAAGTCTGTAACCACGGGATTTACGCTGTAGGACACGTCAGAAACCGTAGGCACGTTCGCATCCTCTACAATGGGTTTGACCGTGTACGAGGCAACGGTGCCGACCTCTCCGACGCTGCCCAAATTCACATCCGGCGCATCAATCGAGGTCGGAACAGCGTTCTGGATGTCTTTCGACACACCGACCATCGTTTTGCCGAAGCCTTCACCGAGACCGAGCGCCATGTTGTCGCCAATATCAGCAAACACTTTCGACGGAGAGTGGATGCCAAGTGCGCCTTTCACGCCGTCCACGATGCCGCTGAAGAAGCCCTTCACCTGCGACGTGAACCAGCCGACCGCATTTTGGATGCCTTGCCAAATGCCTTGTACGATGCTCGTACCGATGTTCACGATACTGCTCATCAAAGCGCCAATGCCGCTGACAATCGCGGAGATGATCTGCGGAAGCTGCGCCACCAGCTGCGGGATTGCCGAAATGATGCCAGAAGCCAACTGTAACAGCAGGTTCACACCCATTTCGATAATCAAAGGCAGGTTTGCGGTGAGCGTGTCCGTGATAGACGTGATGATCTGCGGAAGCTGACCAATCAACTCAGGCAGCGCCGAGATAATACCCGTCGTCAGATTGATGAGCAGGTTGATACCTGCTTCCATAATGACCGGCAGATTCTCTGTGACGAAGTTGATGATCGTGTCGATAATCAGCGGGAGTTGCTCCAAGAGCAACGGAATCGCTTCAATAATACCCATCGCCAACGTGAGGAGCATCTGCGTTCCCTGTTCAAGAAACGCCGGTAGACTCTCCGACAGGAAAGTAGTTGTCTGAATTACGATCTCCGGCAGCATCTCAATGAGCACCGGCAAAGCATCCATGATGCCTTGTGCCAAGCCGCTCAGCAGCTGCATACCGGCATCCAGCAACAACGGGATATTTTCGATGAGCGTCGTCACGATTACGCCAATCGCCTCGATGACAGAGGGGATCAGCACGGGTAATGACTCGCCAAGCCCGCTCGCCAAAGAGCCGATCAGTTCCACCGCAGCGCTCGCCAGAATAGGTGCGGCTTCGATGATCGCGCCAACCAGCCCGTCCACCAGAGCCAAAGCAGAATCTACGAGAACCGGGATGTTTGAAAGCAGAGCTTCGGCGACAGTGCTCAGTGCGCCAATCGCCACCGGAATCAGATCCGGCAGCAAGCCGAGTAGCATACTCAGCGTCTCCTCAAACAGATCACCGACGACCCCAAGCAACTCAGGGAGCAGACTTCCCACAGCGGGGAGGAGAGCGCCCAGAACGTCGGGAACCTTCGTGACGATGGTTTTGACAACGGGAAGGACGTTGTTGATGACGTTTCCGAAGCTCTTGACTACGCTATCAGTCAACTTACCAACATCGGCGTTGGCGTCACCGAGACCCGTAATCAGGTTTGCGAACGCCGCCTTCGTGCTTGCCCAAGAACCGCTGATCGTGCCCGCAGCTTCCTCGGCAGTCGCACCGGCGATGCCCATTTCCTCCTGAATGACGTGGATGGCGGCGGTGACATCTGCGAAGTTCGAGATGTCATACTTGATGCCGGAGATCTTCTCAGCGTCATTCAACAGACGCTGCATTTCCTCCTGAGTGCCTGAGTAGCCGAGCTTCAAGTTGTCGAGCATGGTATAGTTACCCATCGAGAAGCCACGGTAGGCGTTCTGAATGAGCTCCAAGCTCGTACCCATCTTGTTGGCGTTGTCAGCCATGTCGGTGATAGCCGAGTCTGCCGCAGCCGCAGCAGCCATCGTGTCACCACCGAGAGCCGAGATCATACTTGCTGAAAAGCTGGTGACGAGTTCCATATAGGAGTTCGCCGACATACCAGCCGTTGCGTAGGCGTTGTTTGCGAAGTTCTGAACGGTCTGCGACGCTTCGCCAAACAGCGTGTCGATACCACCGACGAGCTGCTCAAACTCTGCGTAGGATTCCACGACAGCTTTGCCGAGTGCGACCATACCTGCGGCAGCAGCCGCAGAGAACGCCGCAATTCCGGCGCCTACGCCCTTCAAAATACCGCCGAGGCTTTCCAGCTTGCCGCCGGACTCATCAGCAGCATCTCCAAGTGCAGAGACATTCTTTCGGGCACTTCCAGCCTCTCTGCCGACATCAGCTGTGCCGTCGGCAGCTTGGTCAGCGCCCCGCGCCATAGCGATGAACTTATCCTTGGCGCTCTGGACAGCATTGCCCAGCCCGTTCTTGATTGTGTTGATCGGATGGGTGAAGCCGTCCTTGATGGTGCTGGCTGTCGATACAACGGAGTTTTTGAAATCTCCAATTCTTCCGGTGACGTGGGAGACCGCCCCGCCAACACCGGCTTTCAGCGAAGAAGCGAAGCTCTCTCCGCTGTCTATACCTTGGAGGAATGAACTGCGGAACGCTGCGCCCACGCTGCTGGCTTGCGTTTGAACGCCGCCGAGACTACTCGTAACCCCTCGAATACCGACTTCAGCGTCGGAGACATCAGCGCCAACGGTAATCCGTGCGCCGCTGCCTTCCAAATTGCCAAGGCTGCTCGTGAGGTTCCGAATACTCGACTCCGCTTGCCCGGTATTCGCACTTACGTTAATGCTATACTGCAAGCCGCGGGCTTCATCAGCCACAATTCATCCCTCCCTTCTGTCAATCTTTCTTCGCCCACTTGTCTTGCCACAGAAGGCGGGCTTGTTCAGCCTCGGCAAACTCAAAGAGATCCATTTCTTTCAGCTCGCTGTAACTGATACCGCCCATGCAAAACGTGAGCCGCCAAAATCGTTCGTGAACGATGGCTCGCTTCTCGGCGGCTTTAGGATTTATTTCGTTCGCCAAGAAAGTTCTCGATCTCACGCACCAGCTCGCTGGGGGTAGTGAGATCGTCGTTCTCGTCAAAGAACTTGATACCGCCCTTGGCAACCTCGGCGGGAGCCGTGACGCAGCCCTTGATGAGAGCGTCCGCATACTTCGCCGTGTTCTTTCTGCCGTTGGCGGGGTTGATGTAAAGGTCAGTCAGGTTGGAATACCAAGTGAAGGTGACGCTCTGAAGCTCGTAGTCAACACCGTTCACGGTAACAGATTTTGTCCTTGCCATAATCCATACACTCCTTCTGAAACATTCAGTGATTTTACGCGCGCGTACTTACGCGCAGATTAGGCGGATTAGAGAGATTAGAGATATACGTGACGGGCTCTAATCTCTCTATTGCCTCTATTCTTCTTGTTTATAGAAATAAATGTTTCAATGTTTCATAAGCGGTAAAACCCCTGAAATACGGGGCTTTTGGCTGAAACATTGCCCGAAACAATGCCGAAACATTGAAACATTCGAGCCTGAAACATTGGGTTGAATTATTTTCTCTAACCTTGAATTTCGAGCCTAATACTTGAAAACGGGCGAGATGTTTCACTCCAATGTTTCAGGTCTGCCGGGGTCAAATGATCTTGATGTCGGGGATCAGGAACACGATGCTGACATCAGCAGCGTCCTTTGCCCGAGCACGGTCAGGCAGCTTTTCCACCATTACGTTCTGTGCGAACAGGATGGAGCCGCTGTCGTTGGCGTCAGTGATGGACAGATTCGCCATCGTATTTCTCTCGGCGCACTGTTCAAGGAA
>JAGBDG010000278.1 GCA_017937625.1 Muribaculaceae bacterium
ACTGGCATTCGGGTTGGAATATAGCTAAACGGAGGCTGCTGAGCGACTATACTGTCGGCGTTGACGGCGATACGCTGTCAAGGCGCAACGCCGAGGTGACGGTCTATCCATATAAA
Organism: Muribaculaceae bacterium; assembly: GCA_017937625.1. GTDB lineage: Bacteria > Bacteroidota > Bacteroidia > Bacteroidales > Muribaculaceae > CAG-873. Next base: position 117 of record JAGBDG010000278.1, read on the forward strand.
ATAGACCGCGTATATGCTAAGGCTCACGAGAATTTCTATATGTTCGACCGTGTGGAGCTGCTCTATGTCGAACTATCAGAGGTGAAGGGCGATTCGGTGTGGATAGAGCTGTCACCGAGGCTTATTTCGGCCGGCAAACAGGGCGCGGCAGGTATTGAATTCGTGCCCAAAGAATCGGCCGGAGGTGTTATCACCCTGCAGCCGTTCAAAGATGTAACCAGCCGGTGGAACGGCACCCGGCTGACGGCTCCTGCCGATGCCGGAGGTTTCATCATCTCATATACAGAAGACGGCAGTGCCGCACAGGTTGCCGCACTCTTCCGCCGCGACCACGGGAAAATGCTCCGTGAGCGCATCGACCGTATGAACGCTTTTGTGGAGAAGTCCAACCCTCTGTCTTCTGACAATGATACTCTCGACAGAGCCATGTCATGGATTGTCCTCACCACCGACGAACTTGTCACCTGCCAGCAGGGCAACGGCATCTATGCCGGCTTGCCATGGTTCAACGAGTACTGGGGTCGCGACATGTTCATCTCAATGCCCGGGGCTGTCTTCTGTACCGGACAGTGGGAAACGGCGCGAAGCATATTCAGCGATTTTGCCAAGTTTCAGGACAGAAATCCCGAATCGGAAACTCTCGGCCGCATTCCCAACCGTGCCAACCTCGAAGGCATAATCTACAATACTGCCGACGGTACGCCGCGTTTTGTGACGGATGTGTACGAATATATGCAGTATACCGGTGACACGGCATTCCTTGCTTCGATCTATCCGGCTGTTGAGCTGAGTATCAACAGTGTGATTGAGCGTGGAACCGATGCCGACGGCTTCCTCGTTCATGCCGATGCCGACACATGGATGGATGCCAAACGACAGGGAAAGTATCCCTGCTCGCCACGTGGCAACCGTGCCGTCGACATTCAGGCGTTGTGGTACGGGCAGTTGCGCAGCGGTGCCGAGATGGCCCGCATCATGGGACATGACGATGAGGCGAGCCGTTGGAACCTTGCCGCCGATTCGCTCCTGGCAACGTTCAACCGCATGTTTGTCAACTCTGCCGACACATTGGTCTACGACCATCTCAACGCCGACGGAACTCCCGACCGCCAGTACCGCCCTAATATGCTCTATGCCCTCGACATGGTGGCGGATACGGCAGTCGTTATGAAAGAGACACGCGATGCATGGCGGAGGCTCGTATATCCGTGGGGTGTGGCATCGCTCGACCAGGACGACCCTCAGTTCCATCCCTACCACGAGAACTGGCATCATTACCACAAGGACGACGCCTACCATAACGGTACGGTGTGGCTGTGGAACAACGGCATGGCAATGCAGCGCATGATAGAAGCCGGACAGCAGGACATTGCATGGAAGCTCTTCGAAAACATGAACCGTCAGGCTCTCTATGAAGGCGCCGTCGGAAGCCTGTCGGAGAACGCCGACGCGTGGCCCCGCAAGGGAACACAGTGGGCGCGCCGCTCCGGCACTTTCCTCCAGGCATGGAGCAACGCCGAGCAAATCAGAGTTTGGTACCAGGGCTTTCTGGGCATACGTCCCGCCCTTCTCGACGGCCGCATCACTCTTGCACCGCGCATCCCTTCGGATCTGAGCACATTGCGCTACAGCGAGCTGATCGGCAACGGCTCTCTCCTCGGAGCCTTCGAGCGCACCGCCGACTGCCGCATCTATGAATACCGGTTGTCGGGTATGGCGGCGCGTCTGGAATTCGACATCGAAGATTTTGCCACCTTCGACCTCGCCGTGGACGAGGGTTCGACAGTGCGTGTGAAAGCGACAGACACCGAACTGACAGCATGCGTCACCGATCGCGACGGAAAGACGACATACAAAAGCACCGTCGCTCCCGATCCTGCTAAAGCAGCACGCCGCCGGATTATGGACCGCTACTTCGAAGGGACGCACTTTGCCGTACCCTCAATGAAGGAAAACCTTCCGTCGCTCAGCCGCTACTTCGATCCGCCCCTCGACTACTCCAGCATTGAGTAAAGCATAAGCTGATTCCATATTGTCCTCTCCCAATCTTCCGGTCATACCGACCTTCCGCGACATCGCCAACCTCCTTGAGTGTGTGGCGATGTCTTATTTGGGCAGCCCTTCGCTGTCTTCTTTCTCGCCTTCCGGGAATGATTTTTTCTGTGTTCGATGTATTTGCAGAGGCAACCTTAGGCAGGATGGTTTGTTTTAATGTTGGGGTGTATGGAAATTTGTTGTATTTTTGTACATTCGTAATTTGCAAATATCGTTACATAACGAACATAGAAATATCAGATATATGACATTCGAAGAATTAGGCGTGCGCGACGACCTGCTCCGCGGTATTGCCGAAATGGGATTTGAAAATCCGATGCCTGTGCAGGAAAAGGTCATACCCGTTCTGCTCAACGGCGACCACGACCTTGTTGCTCTCGCGCAGACCGGCACGGGCAAGACGGCAGCTTTCGGTCTGCCTCTGCTCCAGCGTATCGACTCCGACAACCGCTCGCCTCAGGCGCTGGTCCTTGCGCCCACACGCGAGCTGTGCCTGCAGATAGCCGGTGACCTTGCCGATTTCTCAAAATATATGCCCGAAGTTGTCGTGCTGCCCGTGTACGGCGGCAGCAGCATCGAGAGCCAGATAAGGGCTCTGCGTAGCGGAGTACAGATTATAGTCGCTACTCCGGGGCGTCTGATCGACCTCATCAACCGCGGAGTGGTACATCTCGGAGGTGTCCATACGGTGGTGCTCGACGAGGCTGACGAGATGCTCAACATGGGCTTTGTCGATTCGATTGTCGATATCCTCACGCATGTACCCGAGGACCGCACGATGCTGATGTTCTCGGCTACGATGCCCGCCGAGGTGGCGAAGATTTCCAAGCGCTTCATGAAGAATCCGGAGGAGATAGTCATCGGCACGCGTAACACCGGCGCCGAGAACGTGCGACACATATACTATATGGTGAACGCGCGCGACAAATACCTTGCCCTCAAGCGTATCGCCGACGATACCCCCAATATCTACGCCATCATCTTCTGCCGCACGCGCCGCGACACCCAGGAAATCGCCGACCAGCTCATCGCCGACGGATATAACGCCGACGCCCTCCACGGCGACCTCTCGCAGCAGCAGCGCGACATGGTGATGAAGAAATTCCGCGACCGCGTTCTGCCTCTGCTTGTGGCGACCGACGTCGCTGCGCGCGGTCTTGATGTCGACGACCTCACGCACGTCATCAACTACGGTCTGCCCGACGACACTGCCGTCTATACTCACCGCTCGGGACGTACGGGACGCGCCGGCAAGACAGGCGTGTCCATCGCTATCATCCATTCGCGCGAGAAAGGCAAGCTCCGCGAGATCGAGAAGATGATAGGCAAGAAATTCGAGCGCAAGGAAGTACCGACTCCACAGCATATCATCGAGAAGCAGCTCTACAACCTCGCCGACCGCCTGGAGCGCGTAAGCGTCAACGAGGAAGAGATTGCAGGTTACCTGCCGGGCGTCATGCGCAAGCTGTCGTGGCTCAGCACGGAGGACTTGCTCAAACGTGTTCTCTCGCTCGAGTTCAACCGTCTTCTCGACTACTACAAGGACGCTCCGAAGATTGACTTCATCGACGAGAAGCCCAAAAAGGAGAAAGGCGGCAAGGCGCCCAAGGAGCGCACCGACAAGGAGAAAGACCGCCGCACAGCCGAGAAGGGCATGGAGCGAATATATATCAACCTCGGCAAGTCAGACGGTTTCTATGCCGGAAACCTCATCGACATGCTCAACAAGAACATCAGCGGTCAGCGAGTCGACGTCGGACGCATCGACCTTCTTCCGGGTTATTCGCTTTTCGATGTACGCAAAAAGGACGCTTCGAAGGTAGTCTCTGCTCTCAAAGGTCTCGATTTCTTCGGCAAACGTGTGTTCAGCGAGATTGCCGACCAGGAACGCGACTACTCGCATCTTTCAAGCAAGAAGGCGAAAGCCGACCGCGACGACCGCCGCGGCAAGCCGTACCCTAAGAAAAAACGTTAACCGCCAGCATTATGCCGACATTCCTCAGAAATATAAGCTTTGCAGTTATTACCGCCGCGACATGTCTCGGCGGTCAGGCGCGCGAAGCGTCCGACTTTTTCATCGAGGCGCCCTCCGAGGTTATCCCGTTGCTGACCAAATCGGCACGGATGGACATGCTCGACTATTTCCGCAGCTCGCTCGACACTCCGACGAGCAACAGCCTGCGCGGTCGCTCGCGTATCACGGCAATGACTCCTTCGAGCATGGACATCAGCATATCCGACAACACGACGCTGCAGCTGGTCGTACAGCCCACAGGTAAGGCAGATACTCTTATTATGGTCATAGAGACCGTCCGTACTCCCATAGCCGACAGCGGTATCCGTATCTACGACCGCAGCTGGCAGGAGGTGCCGACGAAGCTCCCCGGCTATATGGATTTTGTAGCGAAGGACAAACGCAAGGAGGCGAAGAAGCTGCCCGCGCCGCTGATGGTGTTCACGCAGATAGAGTATCAGCCCGAGAGCGGGGTATATGTGTTTACCGACCGTTCGCGCGAGTACTACTATAAAGACGAGGTCCCCGAAGTAGTGAGCTTTTTTGTACCTGAAGTCAGAAAACGGTTCTCGCGATACCAGTTTGTAGACAGCAAATGAGTGCCGAGGCAATTACGCTCCTTGAGCTGAACCGCCGCGTGGGAGCGGCGCTGAACCTTACGCCCGGTCTCAACAACGTATGGGTGACAGCCGAGACGTCGGATCTGCGCACGAGCGGCAGCCACTGCTATCTCGAGCTGATTCAGAAGGACGATTCCGGCTCGCCGCTCGCCCGCTGCCGCGCCGTTATCTGGGCGTCGGTCTACGGACGCCTGTCCGCAAAATTCACGGCCGCCACCGGCTCGCGTCTGCGAAGCGACATGAAAATCATGGCGCTCGTCAATGTCAGCTATCACCCCGTCTACGGGCTGAGTCTGGTAATCAACGATATAAATCCCGATTATACCATCGGAGACCTCGCGCGCCGTCGACTTGAGATCATAGCGCGCCTCAAGGCAGAAGGAGTCTACGACCTGAACCGCGACCTTGCGCTGCCCGATGTTCCGTGGCGCGTGGCTATAGTGTCGGCGCGCGGAGCTGCCGGTTACGGCGACTTCATGCGCCAGCTCCACAACAACACCATGCGTCTGCGTTTCAGCACGACTCTTTTCGAGGCTGTCATGCAGGGCGAGCGGACCGCTCCGAGCATCATAGCGGCGCTCGACAGAATAATGGACAGAATCGAGGACTTTGACTGCGTGGTAGTGATACGCGGTGGCGGAGCCGTTGCCGATCTTGCTTCGTTCGACAACTACGATCTTGCCTCGAATGTCGCACAGTTTCCCCTGCCCGTCATCTGCGGCATAGGACACGACCGCGACGAGACCGTGCTCGACTATGTGGCGCACACGCGCGTCAAGACACCCACAGCCGCCGCCGAACTTCTTGTGGGCGTCGTTGCCGAGGCTTACCGAAGGGTTCTCAATGCCGGCAACGAAATCCTTGCGGCAGTGAGGTCGGCAGTCGCCGACCAGCGGCAGCAGCTCGCCTACTGCCAGGGACTCCTTCCCACGCTCGCCGCGAACGTTGTCGAGCGCAACCGTCTCGCCGTCGGACGTCACGCATCGGAGCTTCTTGCCTCGTCGGTCCGCAACATCGCCGCGCGTGCCGCGGCACGTCTTGCCTCGCTCGGAGAGCTCCTCGACGCCATTTCTCCGCAGGCGACCCTGCGCCGGGGCTACTCCATAACGCGCTCGGCGGGACGCGCCGTCACCGACAGCACGGCTCTCCGACCGGGCGACGTCATCGTCACCACTTTCGCCAAGGGACCGGAGCGCGAATCGACTGTCGCGGATGCGTGAAAACAGCCATTTTCGCGCCATAAGGCGCATGCCCGTCAGAACGAGTATAAATGGCAGAATGTCGTGATTTTTGCCGGTTTTGCGTGCTTTTTGCAATTTTTTAGTTATTTATAGACCAAAAATTGCACATTTTGTAAAAAGTGACTAACTTTGCACGCTAAACTAACAAAGATTTCTCAATCGCTATGGAAAAGATAGACAACCTTGACCGACGAATACTGCAAATAGCCATCCGAAACGCCCGAATACCCTCCAAAGACATCGCCATCGAATGCGGCGTATCGCGTGCCGCCATCCACCAGCGTCTTCAGCGCCTTATCGAGCTGAATGTAATTACCGGTTCGGGCTATCATGTCAACCCTAAGATCTTAGGCTACGCAACATGTACCTATATCGGAGTCAATCTTGAGCGCGGCGCCATGTACCGCGACGTGGTTCCGGAGCTTGAGAAGATTCCTGAAATCATCGAGTGCCATTTTACAACTGGTCCGTACACCATGCTGATAAAGCTCTACGCGCGCGATAACGAGCACCTCATGGAGCTTCTTAACAAGAAAATACAGATGATTCCCGGTGTTACCGGCACCGAGACCCTTATATCTCTCGACCAGTCGATAGCGCGGGAGATTCCTATCAACCTTACAGATAACGACTAATCCGCCGCCATGTCGGTAAAGTCGCTGTTCAAACGCATCGTTTCTGCCGTCGCCACCGCGCTGACTGCGGTGCTTTCCATTGGTCAGACACAAATGCAGACCGGCGTACGCCATCCCGAGTGGTCGCGCAACGCCGTCATCTATGAGGTGAATGTCAGGCAATACACCGCCGACGGCACTTTCAATTCGTTGAAAAAAGAACTGCCTCGCCTGCATGACCTCGGCGTGGACATACTGTGGCTCATGCCAGTGCATCCTATCTCGAAAGTCAACCGCAAGGGTGTGCTGGGCAGCTACTATGCCGCATCCGACTATAAGGCTGTCAATCCCGAGTTCGGCTCGCTCAGCGATTTCATATCTCTCGTCGACGAGGCGCACCGGCTCGGAATGAAGGTAATCCTCGACTGGGTGCCCAACCATACCGGTTGCGACCACCGCTGGGTGAAAGAGCATCCCGAGTACTATGCCCGCAACGAGAAGGGTCAGATGTATGGTCCGTATGACTGGACAGACGTCTACAAGCTCGACTATACGCGCGAGGACACCCGTGCGGCGATGCGCGACGCAATGGCTTACTGGCTTCGCTATTGCGGAGTCGACGGATTCCGCTGCGATGTGGCGGGGCAGGTGCCGACCGATTTCTGGAACGAGACACGTCCCTACCTCGAGGAAGCCGCCGGAAAGCCGATATTCATGCTTGCCGAAGACTCGCAGCCCGAGCTTACCGAGCATGCCTTCGACATGGACTACAACTGGCCCATGAAGGACTTGTTCAGCGCCGTGGCGAACAGCGCGGGACAGTACACAGTGGGCGACAACCGTGTGTTCGAGCCCAAGAACGCGCGCGACATCATAGCGCTCGTCAAGGAGCAGAACGAGACCTTCCCGGTCGACAGCTACCTGATGAACATGACCACAAACCACGACCTCAACTCGTGGGAAGGTACTGAATTCAGGAGGCTCGGCAAATTCGCGGCACCTTTCGCGATACTGACTTATGTCCTGCCGGGCATGCCCCTGATATATACCGGTCAGGAAACCGGTCTTGACCGTGCCTTCGAGTTCTTCAGCAAGGACGAGCCGCCTCTGTGGGAACCTCGCAACGACTATTTCGATTTCTACCGCCGCCTCAACGCTCTCAAGCATGAGCGCCCCGAGCTGCGCGCCGGAGCAGAGGGCGGTAACATTATGACAGTCAGCACGGGCGGCTCGACGGACATTCTCGCTTTCAAGCGCGAGCTCGACGGTCAGGGCATCTTCTTTGCCGCTAACTTCGGCAGCAAGACCGAGGCTTTCGCCCCATGCAAGTGTCTTGACGGACTGATCGAAGTGACCGATGTCTTTACAGGCGCTCCAGTCGTCACATTGCCCGCCGCGCTCGCCCCCGGGCAGTATATCCTGTTCACTTATAAGGTAAGATGAGTATGACACACGAAGAACCGAGATGGACCGAAATTGAGCACCTCCCCGAATGGGACGAGGAATTCTATAATATATACACGGCGAAGAAATTCGGCAAATGGGTGATGATCAAGACCCTGCGTCCCGAATTCGCCGATGACCCGCGCTATCAGAACATGATAGAGCAGGAGTTCGACGTGCGCTACAGCCTGGCGCACCCGAACATCATCATGATAAACGATTTCGAGGAAATACCCGGCATAGGGCGCTGCATCGTCACCGACGACGTCTACGGCGACAGCCTGCGCAAACTCATCGACGAGCGGCGCGTGCGCCCCGAGCATATAGAGCAGCTCCGCCATCAGCTCGTAGGCGCTCTCGAGTACATCCAGAGCAAGCATATCGTACACCCCCAGCTGCGTCCCGAAAACATTATCTTCACCGAGAACATCGGCAACCTCAAGCTCATCGACGTAGGTTTCGAGCAGCGTCCGTCGCTTTCCCACCAGTCGATGGCAGACGACATATACAACTACGGCAAAGTGCTTGAGGAGGCAGTCGCAGCCTCCGACAACATGGACGCGACGCTCCAGCACGTCATCCGCCGCTGCACCGACCCCGACCCGCGCAAGCGTTTCAAGGACATGCAGCAGGTTCATCTCGCGCTCGAAAACCGCCGGAGCCGTACTGTCTATATCATCATCATCGCTTTCCTCGTCGTGATGATTCTCTTGCTTCTGTGGCTTAAATCACCCATGGCTCCCGCACCTGTCAGCGATGTGCATGCGGCAGTCAATAAAATTCTCGTAAAATGACAGTCACCGTACATCCCATATCGACCGACGCTGACCAGCTGCGCCAGTACATAAACTTCCAGAACCGCCTCTACAAGGGCAGCTCCTGCTACGTGCCGCCGCTGTTCTCCGACCAGCTCAACACGCTCCGTCCCGAGGGCAATCCCGCCTACGAATTCTGCGAGGCGCAGTCGTTCCTTGCCATACGCAACGGCGAAATCGTCGGCTGCATCACGGCGATAGAAAACAAGGCTGCAAACAAGAAGACCGGTCACAGGCAGGTGCGTTTCGGCTATATGGACTTTATCGACGACGCCGAAGTTGTCGACGCACTTTTCGAGGCTGTCGCCGACTGGGGACGCAAGCGCGGACTCACAGAGATGACAGGTCCCATGGGCTTCACCGATCTCGACCCCGAAGGCATGCTTATCGAGGGCTTCGACGAGATGGGCACGCAGGCTACCATCTACAATTATCCATACTATCAGAAACACATGGAACGTCTCGGCTTCGGGAAGGAAGTCGACTGGATAGAGTTCCGTATCAAGATACCCGACGCAATTCCCGACAAATACTCGCGCATCGCCGAGATTGTGGCGCGCAAGTACGGGCTGCGTGTCGTCAAATACACCTCGCGCAAGAAGATAGCCGCCGACTACGGACGCGCCATCTTCGAGCTTGTCAACGAGGCTTACAAGGATCTCTACGGCTTCGTTCCGCTGACCGACAGACAGATACAGCACTATATCGACATATATCTCGGAGTGCTGCGCCTTGAGGACGTGGCTCTCGTGGTCGACAAGGACGACAGGCTTGTCGGACTTGGCATTTCGATGCCCTCGCTCTCCGAAGCGCTCCGCAAGAGCGGCGGAAAGATGCTGCCTTTCGGCTGGTACCACCTGCTGCGCGCCATCAAGGGACACGCCGACGTGGTCGACCTTCTTCTGGTAGCCGTCAAGCCGGAGTATCAGGGAAAAGGCGTCAACGCTCTAATTTTCTGCGACCTTATCCCGCAGTACATCAAGAACGGATATAAGTTCGCCGAGAGTAACGTCGAGCTCGAGGACAACGAGAATGTGCAGAAACAGTGGGAATACTTCGAGCGCCGTCAGCACCGCCGTCGCCGCGCATGGAAAAAAGCGATAGAATGACACCGCGCACAAGCCGTCTCATCGAAAAGCTCCGGGCAAAGGACAAGATAAGCATACTCTTCGTATGCCTGGGCAATATCTGCCGCTCGCCTGCTGGCGAGGGCGTGTTCCGCAGCATCGTGGAGGCGCATGGTGCCGGAGAGCGGTTCGTCATCGACTCGGCTGGTATGGGCGACTGGCACATAGGGCAGCTCCCCGACAGCCGTATGCGCCGCCATGCCTCGGCGCGCGGCTACAATCTCACCCACCGCGCCCGTCAGGTGAAGCCGTACGATTTCGAGGATTTCGACATTGTCATTGCCATGGACGGGCAGAACGCCGCCGACCTGCGCGAGCTCGCTCCCACGGCTGACGACTGCGGGAAGATAGTGCCGATGTCGGAATTCTTCTCGCCCGGAACGCGCTACCAGTGTGTTCCCGACCCGTACTATGAGGGCGCAGAAGGCTTCGAACTTGTCCTTGACTTGCTTGAAGACTCTTGCGCCCGTCTTTACGACACGCTGAGCTGACTTGCGGCTCGCGCGGGGGATAATCAGATAAGATTTTGTTTCAGCGACTCGATGTACGCGTCGATGCGGTGCAACTCGGTCGGTATGTCGATTGACTGCGGGCAATGCGACGTGCACGTGCCGCAGCTTATGCACCTTGTAGCCTGACGCAGACGGGGAACAGAGCGGTCGTAGCCGTAGAGGAACGCACGGCGGGCGCGCCTGTAGTCCGGGTCTTCGCCGTCGCGCGGCGCGTTGCCCTCGTTGATGCAGGTGTTGTAGTGCTTGAATGTGCCGGGGATGTCGATGCCGTAGGGGCACGGCATGCAGTACTTGCAGTTGGTGCAGGGCACGAGGTTGTTCTGCAGAATCTCGAGGGCGCATCGCTCAAGGAAAGCTTTTTCGTCGTCGCTCACAGGGTCGAGCGGAGAGTATGTGGTGAGATTGTCGCGCAGATGCTCCATATAGGTCATGCCGCTGAGCACGGTCAGGACGCCCTCGGGAGAACCGGCGAAGCGGAATGCCCAGGAGGCGGTGCTGTCGTCGGGACGGCGTTCTTTCATTTTGGCCGCTACGGGCGCGGCTACCGACGCGAGGCGTCCGCCGAGGAGCGGTTCCATGATTACGACGGGTATTCCTCGCTTGTGGAGCTCGGAGTAGAGGTAGTCGGCGTTGGTGTTGCTGTCGCTGCCTTCCTCTGCGTGGAGCCAGTCCATATAGTTGAGCTGTATCTGTACGAAATCCCAGTGAATCTCGCCGCGGTCCATCATTGCCATGAATTCGTCGAACGACTTGCGCGGTCCGTGGAACGAGAAACCTAAGTTGCGTATGCGTCCTTTTTCTTTCTGCTCGACGAGCCACGGAAGTATGCCGTTGTCGACGTAGCGCTGGTTGAACGCGTCCACGCCCCCCATGCCGATGGCATGGAGGAGGTAGTAGTCGACATAGTCTGTCCGCAGGTTTTTGAGCGAGTTCTCGAACATTTCTTTCGATGCCTCGGTCGTCCATGTCTGCGGCGCGAAGTTGGAGAGCTTCGTGGCTATGTAGTAAGATTCGCGCGGATGACGGCTGAGAGCCTCGCCGATAGCGGCTTCGGAGTTGCCCTTGCAGTAGGCTGGTGATGTGTCGAAGTAGTTTACGCCGCCTTCGAGCGCCGCGTCGACCGAAGCGTTGATAGCCTCCTGGTCCAGGCGATCGTCATCCGCTTTGCCGGACGACAGTCCCATGGTCGGGAAACGCATGCAGCCGTATCCGAGGATGCTCACGGTGTCGTTGCTGTTTGGGTTGACGCGCATTGTCATTCCCTTCTCGCCGTCTTTGCCCTCTTTTTCGGGAGCGGCGACGCTCTTGCACATTGTCAGTGCGCTGCCGGCGACTGCCGCACCCGAGAATATGCCAAGGTCGCGGAGGAAGCGTCGGCGCGATATATTGTTGTCTGTATTCTTGCTCATGGCTATACTTTCTGATGCACTTCAGTGCCGGTGACGTGGATTGCAGCCTTGGTGGCGCTGAGCTGTGTGACAGTGCCCACGGGGCAGACGTATTCGCATTTGCCGCAGCCTATGCAGACTTCGGCGCTGACGGTCGGGCGCATGTTGCCGTTCTCGCCTTTGACCATAAGGATGGCGCCTGCGGGGCAGTTGCGGGCGCAGTTGCCGCAGTGCTGTCCGTATGCGGCAGAGATGCAGCTGTCGGGGTCGACAACGGCGGTGCCTATCTTTATAGAGCTTTTCTCGGCTGCGTCGATGGGCTTTATCGCGCCGGCGGGGCAAACCTCGGAGCAGCGTGTGCACTCCGGGCGGCAGTAGCCGTCGGTGAACACGAGCCTGGGCTGCATGAATCCCTCGGCGGAGAGCGACGGTTTGAGCACTCCCGAGGGGCATTCGCTCACGCAGAGCTGGCAAGCCGTGCAGTGCTCGCTGAAATGTTTGCGGCTGATGGCGCCGGCAGGAACGGGGGCGATGTCGTTGTCGTGAGGTTCCTTATGCTTGAGAGGAGCGAAACCGCCGTCGGTCACTTTGTCGGCGGCATGCGACGCGAGGGCGCCTCCGAGAAGTCCGGCTGTGGCTATGAAGGCGCGGCGACCGGTGTCGGCGGCTTTTTCGGTCCTTGCAGGAACGTTGCGGCGCGTCATCCTGAAACCGAGCGCGTGTGTGCTGCAGTGGTCCATGCAGTCCATGCATACGACGCAGCGGCTGTAGTCTATCTTATGATTCTTCGTGTCGATGCACTGCGACTTGCAGAAACGTCCGCAGAGACCGCACGAAACACATTTGTCAAGGTCTATCGTGACTTTGAAAAGCGAATGGGGCGAGATTGCTCCCAATGCCGTGCCGACTGGGCAGACAGAGTTGCAGTAGATGCGTCCGCGCCACCATGCGAGACCGGCGACGAGCAGAATCTGTGCGGCGGCGATGGAGGCGAGCACCCACGAGAATGCCGACGGAGCGGGGACGCCGTCGAAAAGATATACTTCCTGCGACGCGGCAAGGTCGGCTATGGGCACCGAGACAGCACGCCAGCCCGGAACGAGCCACTGACCTGCGAAACGACCGAAAATGCTGTAAGGCTCAAGCAGTCCGGCATACGATGCCGCCAGAACGCCGGTAAGTCCCAGTATAGCCGCGATAACGAAGACGCACAGGAAGGCAAGGCGCATCATGCTGTTGGCGGCTGCGAAGCCGAACAGACCGCGGCGGCGCTTGCGCTTCGGGGTGAGCCACACGCGGATACGGCTCACAGCGTCCTGAAAAATACCAAGAGGGCAGATAACGCTGCAGTACAGTCTGCCGAACAGAAGACTCAGCAGAGCGACGAACGCTATTGCCACGAAGTTGAGCGCCAGCAGCGCCGGAACAAGCTGAACCTTAGGTAGGAACGACAGCGCTGCCGCCGCAGTTCCCGTGAAGTCAACGAAGAGAGCCGTCATCACAATGAAAGAGACAACGGCAAGTATGATTCTGATAGTCCTCAGCATCGTTAAAGTACTAACAAGATTAACAGCAGGAGTACGAAACCTGTGATATATTTGAGAATGACGGACATATAATCCTAAGTAAAAAGGTGATATTTGACTTGTTTGATGCAAAATTAGCCAATTCGGCAAAAATATAGTACCGCAGTATTTGTAATAATTGTTAAATTATCCCTCTGTAAACATAATGGTCCTGAATGATATATATACATAAATCAAGATGCAGAATAGAAGTATTCTGTAAACGGTCCGATTCTCTGTTTTAAATAGACATTAAAAAATGTAGGATAAACTGATGTTAAGCCGCTTGTTAATTTTGCATTTAAGGTCATCTGTAGAACACATATTAATCAGACCCTTACAGATTGAAAAATCAACTTGCACATGATTAACACGGATTGAACTGCCATATTCAAGCGAAGTATTAAAACGTTTAGTGTCGAAATCTTCATTGTAAATGGATAAATTTTCAATTTCTTCACCGTCGCTTTTAACAGATACTTTTCCGGACAATCCTAAGTCTAAACCGATGCCTCCATAAAAGGTTAATTGAAACCATTTGCTAAAATTCAGAGAATATCTTAAATGGACTGGAAGATATAGACTATGTTCGTTATAAGTCATGTGATAGGAAAGAGCATCTTCGTGATATTCATCGCTTTTTGAAAAGTAATATTCGTAGTACAGACCCGTACTCAATCCAAATCCATATTTGAACCGAGGCAGGCATCTTATGCCGGCTTGTATGCCATTTATATATTTGTCATCATCAAAAAGTCCGAGGTTAGTCTTCCCATCTTCAGCTGAATATGCCCATTCTTTTTGAATATAACCGATTGAAAAACCTCCATAATAATTGTCTTTTGGCGCATTGAACTCACTGTGTGAATGATAGGTGTTATAGTTGGAAGACGAGCTATAAGAAGAATGTGATGAAGATGTCGGAGATATTGTCGATGAATGGGTCTGAGAAGATGTTGACGAATGGCTGTAAGCGGCAGATGTGCTGCCGGTACTATATGACGAACTGCCGTTGACCTTGCGGAGCAAGCCTTCCACATCAGCCCTGCTTTGAGGAAAAAGTTTACTCAAATACCACAAATCTTCTTTGTCGATTTCTAATTGTGCTTCGAGTTTATTGCCGGTCAAAGACAGCTTTAGCCATTTGGTAGCTTCTGCGTTGTTCCCTTCTTCTGCGTACATTTTACCCAAACATGCCATAGCTACCACATTGCCTGCCTGTGCCGATTTATGATACCACTTTTTTGCTTCTTCCGAATTGTTCCCTAATTCAGGGTCTTCATCAATTCTGCCGAGGACAAAGTAGGCAGGATAGAA
>JAGBDG010000279.1 GCA_017937625.1 Muribaculaceae bacterium
GTCCAGAGAACCGCCGTTCTGATACATACCCCACGCATCATCTCCGCCTACGGTAGCTACCGACCATGTTTCGGTGGAAACGTTTCCTTGGGCAAACGATTCGGCGAAGGGGAATGCGAGAGGCGTACCCAACATAATGCCGAATGGGGTGTAAGCACCCTTACCTCCGGCAGACACGGCGCAGATGTATCCTTGTGTGTAAGTTTGTTTGGTAAGCCCGGCAGTTGTCATGAGATAAGAGGTTTCTTTTATGCCGGTAGCCATGTCTATTATACTGCCGAAAAGGTATGTTCCGTAGTTGTAAGTCAGTTCTTCGGGATTGATGAATCCTCCGTTGGCTCCTGTTTCCGCCGGGGCATCCCACGTCAATAGAGCGGCTTGGTCGTTTTCATCGTCCCAACTGGCAATGAGGTTTTGTACGTGTTGCGGGATATCCGTGCCGATGAAAACAGACTTTTCGGCATCGCGCCCGCGTCCTTGTTCATCGTACACGATGACGTTATAATGGTTCATACCTTGCACGCCATCGACCGTGAAAGAGTATTCTTTCCCTTTTTCCACTTCATTTTCAGTTAGGATAACGTTTCCTTCCTTGAGAATCTCGATTTTGGAGAGGGTGGTGAGTTCATCGCCATTGATGGCTTTGGTCGGAGCTTTGAATGTCAGAACAGCCTTCAAGGCGCCGGTCGGATCGGGAATGGCGGTGAAGTCGGTTACCGAATCGGGAGCGGTGGTCGGTATGAACGGCTCGATAACGATGTCGTCTATGTAAAGCAGATACATACCTTGGCTGGTGTGGTGGAAGCCGAAGTAGTAAGTGCCTGCTTCCTGTACTTCAATGACCGATGACTTTTCGAGGTAAGTGTCACCGCTGACTGTGTAGTCGCCAAGCGCATTAAGCATACCTTCAACCGTGTTTTCGGAACCGAATGCGGTGCTGAAACTTTCTGTGTAGAATTCGCCGTATCCTTTTGTTTTGAATGACAGTTTATACAGATAATCCGTTCCCAATTCGATGGGAGGTGTGATGATCCAGTCGTCGGCGTTCTTGTCTAACTGGTCGCTTCCGGCGGCATTGTTTATCCAAGCCCAAGTCTTGCCGTCTTCGTTGGCATCGATAATGGTGAAGATGTCGAGTGCGCTGGCGTGGTCGAACGTTTCTTTGAATTCACCCTTGAACGCCGAGCCGAAGCGGATGCGGTTCGATTCGGTGGCGACTCCCACTTTTTCAGCTACCGCTGTTACCGTGTAGTAGTAATTGCCCAGCACGTCTGGCAGGTCTTCCGTGAAAACGGTCGCCGTATATTCGGCGTTTATCGTATCATTGCCGGGGTAGCGCACGAGGATATATTTCAGTAGTTCGGCGTCGAAGTGTCCGCCGTTGGCTCCATTGACGGGAGCCTCCCAGCTTACGGTGGCATGGTTGTCTTCTAGTGTGAATTGCAGATTACCTACGGCTGCGGGGCTATCTACGCCGGCGTAGATTTCGATTTTGCTTTTTACACCGTCACCTTCGGCGTTCGATACGAAGGCTTCCACTTTGTGCGTACCTTCCGTAAAGGTGTAAGGTGTGGAAAATTCGGCTCCGGCAACGACTGTTGCGTTTTCGAGTGTGAGCTTTTGGTGGTCGACGTAGATGGATACCTCCAACGAACCTTCCAGCTTGTCTCCTTCGAATGTTTTGTCTGGGGCGGTGAAGGTAATGTTGGCATCTAATCTTTCCGGCGAAGTATAGTTTACGCTCAGCTTATCGACGGCTGCGGGTGCTTGAGGGGCTGCTGCCGGTGGTACAGTGTAAAGTCCGAGCAGGACGACGGTTTCGTCATAATCGCTCACGAGTGAAGCCTTGCCGTTGTCGAGGTTGACTTCATAGAGGGCGGATTGCAATTTGTTGTTGATGGCAGCCCAATACATTTTGCCTGTGTTCAGGTCGATAGTTGCGCTTTGACTGTTTGAGGGCATGATCCCAGTAGCGCCGATGGAGGCTGTCGTGCCCGTGGCGGTGTTGATAGTGTAAAGGTTGCCATCATCGGCTATGCCGTAAAGCGTCCCTTCTTTGTCAAAAGACAGAGTGAAGTACATGCGGTCGCCGGTGCTTGCCACTTGTGTTGGTTGCCCGGAGAGTAGGTCGACCGTGCAGAGCCTCGTCGTACCTGCTTCGGACATGAATTGCCCGTAGATGGTTTTGGTCTTGCTATCGTAAGCGAGGCTGATAGGATAGTTGTCGTACGAGGCTTTGAGTGTCTGCTGTATGTCTCGCGTCCAGCCGTCCGTGTCGAAGAGGTAGTAATTGACGCCATACACGGTAGAGCCGTAGGTCGTGACTCGGTATCCGCAGAATTTCCCGTCGGCATAGACGGCTGCCGACAGATTGAAATCGGCTGCTGTTTTGACTGGCGTGAAAGTGGTTCCTTCCTCTGCGGGGAAGGAATAAATGCCGAATTCCCCATTTTCGGAAGTACTCCACTTGGAAGAGTAGGTCATACAGCCGAACAGTTCTACACTTTCTGCGAAAGCAGCGGTTTTCAGGGAATGACGGATAGCAGCAGTTTGCTTGCGGATTGTTTTCTGCGGGTTGTTTTCTATGGCGGACAGTTTCTCTAACTGTGCCACTTTGTTGTTTGATTGGGCTTTCAAGTCTCCCAAACCGTTTACAGTGCATACAAGCAGCACTGCCAAAAACAAATTTAAAACTCTTTTCATGCGATAACTAAAATTTGATGAATATACGATGGTTTTTAATGCCTATTTATTATTAAAGACAAAAATAGTTGATGAAAAGAAAGCAGAAAAATATAAATCTTCTCAATTTGTCAATTTTGATAATTTGCGAAAAGATTGAGGGTATGCCGGGAAATATCGGCTGAGGCATACGACTCTGGTTGGATAAAGAGGATTAGCTGTGTTTAAAAGTGGGTTGAGAGGGATTACGAGTCCAAATGTAGTTTTTTTATTTCTTGGCGGAAACGGGAAGGAGGAACTCCCATTTCTTTTTGGAATGCTCTGTAAAAAGAAGAAAGTGAGTTGTAGCCGAGCGAATCGGAAAGCACTTTCAGAGGAATGTCATTTTCAGGCTCAGATAACAGAGCGAGCGCTTCCCGGATGCGGTATGAATTGATGTATTCGGAGAAAGAGGTGTTTTGCTCCGTAAACATGCGCGACAA
>JAGBDG010000280.1 GCA_017937625.1 Muribaculaceae bacterium
AATTCAACTATGAGGGCTAATGCCGTGGTGGTATCAGATTCCTCTGAATGAGAGAAATTAGAAAGTATGGAAAGAATTATATCAGAACTTACATAAGAATGACTAAAATCATCAAATTTATTTTCTTTAATTAAATTATTAATGTAAAGAAAAGTCAATGCAGGAATCGCTCCACCAAATACTTCTAAGAACTCGCATTTTTCTCGTTCTTCTTTGATAGAAACAGACAGACTTTTCCATGCATCGGAGATAGAACTTCGCGAGAAATCTATCACCTCCTTTTTATGGAAACAATTCCATACAGAAAATATACTATCTCTCAATCGTTCTCTTCGATTATGCAGTTTCTCAATTAGATTCGATAAACTTAGTTCTTTAAGGACATAGAAACATTTATAGAATGCATAAGTTCCAAAATTTTGATCCTCTATGGTAGCAATATTATCATCTGTTATATTAATACATTCCAAATCATCAAGCTTACGACATATAGATTTAAACTCTGACGATTCAAGACCAAAAACGTGTTCAATTTGATCTAATAATGAAGTCTCCTCTAAATCAACAACTTTGTAAAAAGAAATAACTGCAACTACCTTGATTAGCTTACAATCCGTACAATCCGAAATTAAACGCTCAAAGAAAGGTTTGTAATATGCGTCATAAACCCCTTCCACATTAATTAAATCGTTATACTTTTTTCCAGCCAAAGCAATTTGAGCACACATTACTGCTAATCTGATATTCTTACCAGTGATATTATTAATGCGTTTGTGCCACAGCGTATTAGTAATACCAAACGATGTAAGAATTTTTGATGCAAGATCTTCCGGAGATTCTGACATTGCAATTTGCTCAACTTTTACCAAATTAGAACATTTTGTAATTACGGAATCAAGAGCATAACTGCGAACTGTCGCAATAAATTTAACATTACTATTGAGGGTATGCTCATAAAACTCAATTGCCTCATCCCAAATGGCAGTTCTATTTGCATCATCTATAATGAACAAGTATGAGACATTTTTATCAATATTATCCAGCGTTTCTCTTATATTACGATTCTTTTCCTCAATAACAAAACTTCCGCCCCAGTCATATCTGAAAAGGCTTTCGCAATTTCAATTGCATAGCGTGTTTTACCCATCCCAGGCTCTCCAGAAATTATTAGAAAATCATTGGCTTTCAGTAATTCTAATCCTTTTGAAATTGGCTGTGCGTCAATTTCAAAATATGGATTATTAATTGGTGTTAAGTATGAAAACTTTGTAGAGGAGAAACGCTTAATAAAAGAATCAATTTCTACTAAATTGGGAAATGTTACAATCCCTAAATACTCTTGCAGTATTCTTGGGACTTGTCGCAGTTTAGTAGCGATATCATCAATTGAGAATATCGTTAATTTTATATCGGGATATTGTTCCAAAAGGTATGTTCTTAGATTGTCTTGAATATCTATCGCAATTCGTTGATTAGAAACTAATACAATCTCTTTTATTTCATCAATAGGGATTCTTGTTTTCTTGATATTAATGCAAGAATCAATATCGCTTTTTAATTTAGCAACAAACTGGTCCTTTGGACGATTTGATTGTGTTGTATATTCAATTAAAATCTTTCCATCAGACATCGTAAAGACAGTATCGGGACTTCCTTTTAGTGTTTTGACTTGTCCTTCTTTTGTTCCTCGAGACTCAATATTTATCGGTTTATAAATGGTTGTTAGCAACTCATCTCCCATTTGTTGGAAAAGAGCAGCATCCATCCGTTCTAATGCACTTTTGATGTCGGAGAGAATAGCCATACTAAATATTATTTAATATCGTAGTAAAAGGATTATTTATACATAAATCTCAGAGAGAATCTCAGTAGGGATGAGATCCTCTTCAAGTTTGGCGGCTTCCTGTTTCAGCCGTTCATCAATGGGGCGATTAAGCTTTCGCAAATTCTCCATTGTGATATATAGTTCGCTCAGTGTTGACATACGTTAGTTCTTTATTTGAATACCTCTTTGATGGAGAATATTGATCCAGTGCTGTTTAAGGCTCTCAGCGTTATAGTCTATTTGACCTGATACTTTTTCCTTAATTTCATCAGAAAGTGGTGATGACTCTAAAGCCAACTTATTAAATTCTTTATAGCGTTCTTTTGCACCATCTATGGTGGATACAGGAATTTCAGGAATGTAACCGAATCCATTGCACAGATTGGTTACAAGAATATAGTCCCTCTCGTACATATCTTTCATAGAACCATGCAACATAGATTTGACCATGGGATTAGGAGCGATTGAACATAGCCACTCTCCAAATGCTTTCATATAATCACGGCTGTCCATAGGTTTCTAAATTAAAGGATTCGTATTCTTCACGAGAGAGTTGGGGTTGTGGATCAACGATGAGGACTTCATCGTAGGTCAAATCGTAAAGATGATATACGATGTTATCGATTAATGACTCGTCGGTTGAAGTATTGGCTTTAGGATTTATTTGCTTTTTTTCTAATATGCTGGCACATAAATCATGAAGTAATTTCTCTTCTTTTCTAATTAATTTAGGAATTGGGAGATTTTCAACCTCATAACTATTGACATTGCTGTTAGTGCTAAAACATCTGAAATACCAATTCATTGCCTTTGAATTTAATATCGCTAGCAATGCAACTAAATCAATCTCATCACATGGAACTATATAGTTACATGAATGAGCAAGGTAATATCCACTCGGCACAAGCGTACTAACAAGTCTAACTTTATCGTTTGCACCTGTCATACCTTGCATTACTATACGAGGACTTGTATGATGTTGAGATTTCTCAGAAGTACCAAATCTAGATAAGTATTTTGGTTCATCCACATATTCAATGACACCCTGACTCATATTAAAAGTATAGTAGTAGCGTTGAATCGATGCTCCTTTTAATATTGCTGGAAATGCAGGATTCTTCGTAAAATATTCCTTGTGAACAGACACGTTGAGTTCTCCTTGGTAGCAATTTAAATGTATATCATTCTTCTTTGCCATTTTAGCAATTAAAGGAATGTTAGCCAAGCCTAATCTAGGAATACTATAGTTTACAGGATCGATTGATTGAATGTCATTAAATGAGAAACGAGTTTTAAGGCCAGATGTCATATGCCTATCATCCCAAAAATTCACAATGAAACTTTCAGACGAAGAGAGGCCTTTTTGGGCACATAATATACACACGCTCATTTTTGCACTTTCAAAAACGCGTTTCTTTTTATTATCACGCTCTGGGAAAGAATCGAGTCTAATAACCTTATGAGTCGAAAGGATATCGCGTCTTAACAGCGTTGCCTGCTTATCAGCCAAAAATGAGTTCTGAAATATTAAATCCACAATGCCATTCGGTTTACACAAAATATTAAAAGCGCTAGCAACAAAAACCTTATATGCGTTAAGCTTTCCCCCAAACGCAGATTTATATTCTTGAATAGCTTTTAGAATTGGCAAATCCGATGTATTTGTACCCTCATATACTATATACGGCGGATTACCAATAACGATGTCAAAACCGGAGGTATTAGCATTATCATTAAAGATATTACTGAATATTATTTTCCAGTCAAAGAATTTGATGTCAATCTGCGCTCTATCTGCTAAAGAGGTTGCAGGTGTGGTCAACGAAGTTATAAGATTATTCAGAGCAAAAAGACTCTTGCTCTTAACTTCTTCAATCGCATGAGCTTGTTGAGCTTTCTTTAATGCCTTTACGGATAACTTTTTATTCTCAAATATATCGGACTCAATTTTACTTTCTTCTTGAGCATTAGCTTTATCAATGCCAAGCTGGACTTTGATAATCTCCAATATTTTGCATTTGATTTCTATTTCGCGTTGAAGTTTCTCATCTCCATTTAGATCAAATAATTCGTTTTGGAGTTGATGTAGCTCCTTTTTGAGTTTTGCAAGTTTGGTCCTACCATCAGGGTTTTCGGGTAGTTTAATATACTCGTCATTAAATGTGGTGATTAGCGAATTACCTCGCACAATTCTGTAATCTATATTAGGCAATGGAGTTGCAACCTGCTCTTCAACAAGAATAGCAAGCCAAAATCTAAGCCGAGCAATGTCAACCGCACCTTGTTCAATATCCACACCGTAGATATTATCCCTAATGATAGACTTCTTCACTTCGAGAGGGTTGAATGGTTCTGATTCTTTCAAGAAGCCATATAGGTGCTGACGCGCCGTAAAAAGGATATTGAGAATGCCCATAGGGAAAGCCCCAGAACCGATTGCCGGGTCACATACCGTTACCTCTTTAAGAAACTTATAGAGATTTCTTGCATTATCCTTATTTTGCAGAGCATTATTGACAAGACCCTTATTGATCAAGTCTTCAATATCAGCGTGAAGCGATTGGTCGGTGTGTGTTTTAAGATATTCAATAATGCTCTGACAACACATATATTGAACAATCTCTTTAGGTGTATAGAATGCTCCCTTGTCTTTATTATCTTCAAGAAGGCTCTCGAATACTCGGCCTAACATTTCAGGGTCAATGCCAACCTCAGCATCATCCGGATCATTCTCGTCAATAGTGAAATTATATTCTCCTAAAAACTTAAACAGTTCTTGGAATAGCTTTTTAGGAAACTTGACAGTGAGTTTATCATCCCGCGTCTGTTCGAACAGACCACCGTTGAGATATGGAATTTCGTTCCATTCATCTGCTAAATCTGTGTTCCATCCATTATTTGCAAATATTTCCTTGCGTTTTTCAGGAGGAGTATTTAGGACCCCAAAGAACAATGGCTCCAATACAGCATCTAGAAAATCGGTCTGAAGAGGAGAAGTCTGATAAAGATTCTGTAAGAAGTTCCGGTCGTTATTCATCCAGCCTTTCCTTTGCAGGAAGCAAAGAAATGTCAGACGACCAAGCATCTTCTTAATGTAGTCTCGTACTCTTTTATCATCGTTATTGAATTGCGAGAAAATTTCAGTGTTCGGGTCTTCTTTTTTTACTTCCTCCCACTTGTTTTTAATTTTCTCGTATCGTTTTCCGGTGATATATTGCACAAAATCAGCATATATATCACGGTATTTATCAAAAAACTCATCACTAAGCGCGGCAACGGAGAACGCCTTTTCAAAGTCTTCATTATTACGTGAACTTTTGGCAAGAATTTCAAATCGCTCGGCTGCGGTACGACCACGGTAGCCTTTGCCAAAAACGTAAGTGTAGCGTTTGGCTGATGTGGAATCTTTTAATGAATCGCCTTTATATGCGTAAGAAAATCTCCATTGCTTGTCTTTGACATCCTCGTAATGGAATACAATCATAAGGTGTTGACGGTAATCCATTATAGAACGGATAAGTTGCTGAATGTTTACGCGGGAACGCTCTATGTTCTTTGAGTCATCAAGAGTTACATCAAGAAGAGCAATGTTATCTGCGTTATAATTCTTTTCCG
Organism: Muribaculaceae bacterium; assembly: GCA_017937625.1. Classification (GTDB taxonomy): domain Bacteria; phylum Bacteroidota; class Bacteroidia; order Bacteroidales; family Muribaculaceae; genus CAG-873. The sequence continues at coordinate 5,441 of JAGBDG010000280.1, forward strand.
TGAGGTCGCCAATATATTTGATATGCTTGATGCCGGCTTTTTTTGCTTTTTCTGCATACACTTCTCTTTCGGCAAGGTCGTCGTTTATATATTCGATTTCATTGCCGAAGATTGGTTCAATAACATCCGCTATGAATCGGTCAGTTCCGGGATAATCATTGTTGAATATCTGTTCTAACTTATGCTTGAGTTCCATAGTCAGTTATTGCTTTTAGTTTCAGAATAAATTACGAGTTTAGCGTCGCCACGTTTTGCTTGAGCTCGGTTAGCTAAATTTGATAGAGCAGCATCAAGCAAAGCATTAATGTCATCATCTGCGCCAAAGAGTGAACCCTGGTAGTTCTCAAATCTCATTACCTGTTTAATGACATAGTTATCTTTTGCTCTGACAAGTTTCTCTATTTGCTTCAAAAGTTTTTTTGATTCTTGCGTCACATCCGAACGAGAGCGTAAGGAGGATAACACAACAAGTGCATTCGCAGACTTTCTGCTTGAATCAGCGGCTGTAATATAGTGGGCTACATGCTTTTGATAGGCACGTTTAGCTATTTCAACCAATGCATTATCACTTGGGCAATGAGAGTACTCGGTATCCGGCTCACATTTCAATCTCTGCATAGTAGACAATGAGGAGATTATGTTAGTAGAAGTATCTTCCTGAGTTATCTCTACATCTACTGAAATCAATTCTTGCGAGTTGTCTGTGAATACGAAAATACCTTGAGCGTTTTCATCACGAATCTCTAAAACACCTCCAAGTCCGTTAGCATCAACAGAGGCGATATAATCATATCGTTCCGATGAATTATCCCGAAATGCTTTCAGTTCTTTGATAAATGGAGCAAACGGAGATTCATCACCATCAACGAAATGTTGCAGGTCATGCTCAACAAGTTCTTCGCGCTCACTGAAAACCTTATTATCCTCGCCAAACATCTCATGAAAAGATTGGAGTTTAGCATAAGCCTTTTCAATCAGGCGTATTTGGCTATTTCCTTCGTCTGATGGGAAGAAATTGAAGACATGGACGAAATCTTCTGTAGAGCCTATGCGGTTCACTCGGCCAATTCGCTGCATTAAGCGAGTTGCATTCCACGGAGCATCATAGTTGAGAATAACATTAGAGCGATGTAGATTCACACCTTCGGCAAGAACTTCGGTTGTGACGATAACATCATAATCATCACGGCGATTATCCGACTTACAGTTTGCGTCAAAGTTCGCCTCAATAGCTTCCTGCATTTCTGTCCTGTTCTGAGCCGTAATGCTAAGCACCTTGTGCCCCTTTGCCTTTAATGCTCGTTCCAATGATTTGAGTGTGTCAATAGCTTCGGTAAAAATAACCAAACGAGGCTTGTTTAGTCCGGACGGATTATTAATTTTCGGATTGAAAAGTTCAGGATTTATAGCTTCTTTGAAACGGTCGAATTTGGGGTCTTCTGTGTTTTCTCGCCACCGTTCAAGCAAATCGCCGATAAGCAATCTATCATTTTGGAGGTCTTCGAGATATGATTCTTTGAAATCAGAGGTTTTAAAACACCTGTTGTTTCCTCTTTTACGCGCTATGATAGCATCTACTGCGATTTTGAAGGCCGCAAAATCACCCTTGTACTCGTTGTGCAGTTTGTTTACATCGATATCGGGACAGATAAATACACAGTCGTGTTGAAGCATATCTATCATAACGTCATTATATCGGTTCAGATTCTCAAGCGTTTTCTTGAATGCAGCAAGACTGCTTTCAAGACGCTTTACCAATAGCATCCGCATAATACGCTGAAGTCTTTGCGTAATGCTATCAACCGTAAGGTTTCGTTTCTCATACAGTTTCTTGTTGTCCTCATCGACGAACTGTGTAATTGCGGCATAACGGTAAAAGCCGATATGTTTATTCGGATCAAAAGACTCTCCTATGGCAGGAGGACATATAGCATCTACGGTATCAGAAAAGAGCTTTGAGAGTTCCTCATCCATCTTATACTCGAGCTTATGTGGACCTTTGACAGTGGGGAACCTCAGTAATTCTGCATCTTCTCCATATAGATTTTTAATATCGGTACGGGTACGACGAACTACGATGTCATTAAGGACGCTGCTTCGGATTTTTTCTGAGACCTCCTTAACAATAGCGCGTGCTTGAATTTTGCCCTCATCCGTATCCTGCGAAATAGCTCGCGCTTCTTTAAAGCGTCTTTCCATCGCATTGAATAGAGAGTCAAGTTTGCCACCTTCGACATTGGGTAAGTTGGAGTTATTGGGTGTGCGCTGAAATAAACGTATCTGATTATAGAGATCCTTCGGCGAATTATTTTGGGGAGTTGCAGACAGGAGTGCGACATATGGAGTGGGATTGATAAGTCCAATCAGGTCATCAATTGCTTTATATTTTTGAGTTTCTGAGTTACGGAAATTGTGGCTCTCATCTATAAGTACCATTCCATAGTTACAGACCTCAAAGTTCTCGATTTCGTCACTATCATCAATATCATCGGCATCTTCCAGCTCATCAGTAATTTTTTCTATGCTTCCGGTTGTCACAAAATCAACATTAAGCTCAATATTGTTACGGGGATTATCATTGTCAAAATCCTTGATTGTCTTTTCCCATGCTTTCTTAATTGCCGGAGGAGTTACAATCAGAACTTTACGAGAACGACCGAGAGATTCGGCATTTTCAAGGAAATGACGGATAAGCAATACGCCTACAATAGTTTTGCCAAGCCCTACAACATCACCAAGAATAGAACCGCCAAATCGTTTCATTACCGAGAAACATTGTTTTACCGCGTCAAGCTGATATTCAAGGGTATTGAATGACGGAGGCAAATAGGATTTAAGAATTTCTGATGTATTAGCATCTACCATATCTCCAAACTGCAATTGAAGATACTTGATATAGACTTCGTATGGCGAAAGTGATTTTTTCGCTTCGTTATCTTTTTCAATTCCTACACCCATGGGTGAAGGCTTAAGAATATTCTTAATGAACTTACCCGACCATAATTCGCTATTCTGCCATAGCTCCTCAAACCATGCTTTGTGAGATTTAGATGTCGAATACTCTGTAAACGGTGCTGCTACGCTGTTACCATTTTCTTCAAGGTAATTTAACTCGGCATTGCCCTGTAATCCTTTTAATGTAAAATTAGAGCTACCAACAATTCCAGTAGCAAGCATATGATTATTACCAAGGAAGATGTAACATTTAGCATGGAGGAATTCTTGATGCTCTCCCTGACCATAAACGCGAATCTCAAACTTACCATCGGGATTCTCCTCGGTCAGAGCGTTATCGATGATAAGCTTACCAATGGGCTTATATTCATCCGTAAGAGAGTTTACATCTCTTTGAATATAGAAGTCGGGGAATTGACGCACTTCTTGAGATGCCTGATAATATTGGAGTTGTGGTTCTTGACCTATAAGTAAGTCAAGTTTACCATCTCTTGAAAAAAAGTCCTTAAGTTCTTCATAGACTAAAGCCGTGCCAGGCAAGTCCCAATAACCTGTTGCAATCATAATATGATTACAATCAGGTCGTGAGACCAACTCTTTAATATATTTGACGAGCTTAAACTGCTCGGAATTATCAATTAAGGCATTTGCCATATCTATGAAAAAATAAAAACTCCGGCGGCAGTTATCTGAAGGTTGGCCGAGCCTGCAACGACTGCTTGGGAGTTTCGGAATGTGATTAATTATTGGCTTCGTCAGCTATTTGTGTTTAACCTTGTGGCCACTTTTCAGATGTTTATAGTTTCTCCAATTACAAAGTTACAATTTTTCCGTGAAAGTTTGGCTGTCAGGCATAAATAAATTTTAACGTCTGCCTGATACTCCGCGTTTGGGCTGAGATGGTTTCAGCATCTTGTGAGCGTGCATCATGCAGCGGTAGGCGAAGCGGCGGTCATCTTCATCTTCTTTGCGCCCCCATGGGAGCGAGCTGTCGCTGCTAACGCCTCCGCATGACTGGGCGAACTGGGTTGCACCATCGAGATAGCTGAGGAACAGATACATGGCACGTTTTAAAGGTCCGTTGGAATACTTTACGAGCGCAATCCAAACTATGGAATGCGCTCGTAGTAAGTAATAATGCTTTTATTTGGATATCAGAGTCTTTTTGCCGTTGATGATGTATATGCCGGCGAGGAGATTTGTCTCGGCTAATAATTTTATGCCGGATAGGGTGTAGACTGAATTTGTGGCGGTGTCGCTTGCGTGGATGTTGTTGATGTCTGAGGTGTGGTTGTTGTAATCGATTGTTTTCAGCCATTCTTCAATCATTGATTTTGCGTTGGATGTCTGGGCGCTACGGATCCAGAGGCAGGGGGAGAGGAAGTTGCCGTCGGGTATCAGGCGCTTTGCGTCACCTTCCACACCGCTTATGCCGCTGCTTGCGCTTGACACAATCAGACCTATGTTCTTGCCTGCCATTTCGGCGCCGTAGTTGAACAGGAATGTCTGCATCGGAGCCGCCATGTTGCTCCACCATAGCGGCGCGCCGATGATGACAGTCGAATATTGCGCCAGGTCGACGTCTACGGGGTCGATTGCGGGATATGATGACGCAACGTCGGGATTCTCGCGTATTGCTGCTATCTGAGCACTGCCTATAGCATAGTTGTCGGCGGCATAGTCGAGTCCTTTCTCCGCGGGTTCGATTTCAATGACATCGGCGTCTATCTGCTTGCTCAGTTCGTCGACGATACGCTCTACATTGTTCGTGTAGCTGTAATAGACTATCAGTGTTTTTGCCTGTGCGGCCATAGCAGCGAGCATTATGGCGGCAGTGATGATCAACTGTTTCATATTAGGTCTTTTATTTCTGATTGTTTTTGTAGAGTAGGTGTGTGAGAAATAATTTACATTGCAAAATTAGTGCGGTGCCGAAAGATGTCAAAACCCGTTTTCGGGGATTGATGCCCATTTTTCCGGACTGGGCAATATCTCCGTAAAAATGGTAACAATATCCTTAAATATGATTTTTTCGGACGGTTGTCAATTATTAATTTTGCACTCAAAACTAATATATTATGGCAGACGTAGTGAAATTTGACACGATACGCAGTCTCAACGACTACTATGGATTCGAGCACCTGAATCCGATGATAGCAGTGGGACATTTCAGAGGCGCACTTGAGCCGGGCACCGTCACGTTCGAGTTCGGTCTTTACGCCATCTACATCAAGGAAACGAAAGGCTGTAAAATCAACTACGGTCTGACGGAATACGACTTCGACGAAATGTCGGTCACGGCGTTCGCTCCCGGACAGAAGGCAACGACTACCGTTGAGGAAGGAATGGAACAGCCACGTTGGACTGTGCTCGCGTTCCACCCTGATTTCCTCGTCCGGAGCGCTTTGGGCAGCAAGATGTCGTCGTACGGATATTTTTCGTACAACAGCAACGAAGCGTTGCATCTCTCCAAGGAGGAAGTCGATTTGCTCGGTGCCGTACTTTCGCTGATCGAGAGGGAAATGAAACACAGCATCGACCGCCATACCCGTACGATTATCATATCTCATGTCGAGGTTTTTCTGGATTATTGCCTGCGTTTCTACGAACGTCAGTTTTTCACACGCGAGGTCATAAATACCTCGGTTGTGGAAAGATTCAGCAATCTGCTTGACGGATATATAACTGATGAGATAAGAGAAAAAGGCTTGCCGACGGTGTCATATTTCGCCGACAGGCTGAATCTCTCGGCTGGCTATTTCGGTGAGCTTGTCAAGACAAGCACCGGCGTGACTGCAAAAGACATGATTTCCGAACGGCTTGTAACCGCCGCGCGCGAACTGCTCAACGACCTGAGCCTCTCGGTATCGCAGGTCGGAGATATGCTCGGGTTCGAGTATCCGCAGCATTTTGTCCGTTTCTTCAAGCGGAGAACCGGTCGGACGCCGAAAGAGTACCGTACAATATCTGCAAATTGAATTTATGTAATTATATCATTATGAGCAGAAAGATAGCAACATTCATTTTGACCTGTATAATATCATTCAGTGTTATGGCACAGCAGAAAATAGTTCAGACAGCAGGTCGCGACGCTCTCGGCGATTTTGCTCCTGAGTTCGCGCATCTTAACGATGACATTCTTTTCGGCGAGGTATGGAGCCGCAACGACCTTCTGTCGCTTCGCGACCGCAGCCTCGTGACAATGACGTCACTCATCAGTCAGGGCATCACCGACAGTTCGTTGAAATTCCACCTTATTGAGGCTAAGAAAAACGACATAACCCGTACCGAGGCTGCCGAAATTATCACGCACATCGCCTTTTATGCCGGCTGGCCCAAGGCATGGGCTGCGTTCCGTCTTGCCAAAGAGGTGTGGAACGACGACATCAAGGGTGACGATGCAAAAGCCGCTTTCCAGCGCGAGATGATTTTCCCCATCGGCGAACCGAACACGGCTTACGCCAAGTATTTTATCGGCAACAGCTATCTCGCTCCTGTCTCCACCAAGCAGATACCTTTCGCCAACGTGACTTTCGAGCCAGGCTGCCGCAACAACTGGCACATCCACAAAGCCGAGAAAGGCGGCGGTCAGATGCTTGTCGGCGTCGCCGGTCGCGGCTGGTACCAGGAGGAAGGCAAGCCGGCAGTGGAGATTCTTCCCGGCACGGTTATCAATATTCCGGCGAATGTGAAGCACTGGCACGGAGCTGCGAAAGACTCGTGGTTCGCTCATCTCGCTTTCTCGGTTCCCGGCGAGGAATCTTCGACAGAATGGCTCGGTCCGGTGACCGATGCAGAGTATAACAAGCTGAAATAATAAAGGAATAAAAGCCCTCGGTTTGGCTCCGCAGCTCGTGTTGCGGAGCTTTTTTTTGGTGGTTTAATAATTGACAGGCAGGTCGAAAAATTGTCAGAATGTAAGAATCTTCCTCTGACCAGCGTTTACGAAAATATTTACCAAATTGTCGAAAGGTAAAAAACTTGTGTTTTGATATTCAATACTGTATGTGCTCCGTCAGTTTACCGTCGGCGCTTACCCGGTATTTGCTGCTCCCTTTTTTAGTCTTAATTTTGCAATGTATCACTGAAAGACTATTGGTTGGAAATTCAACAGGTATGCTAAGGTAAAGAAGATTGAGCGGTGATATAATGTATAAGATGAATCTAAGATAATGAAAAAACTGAACAAACTGTCATCATGTCTTGCAGCTGCTCTGATTTTGACTTTCGGGGCAGACTCTTTCGCCTCCGACGTGGAAGTTGGGCGCAACAGCGTCACACTCGATTTCAGCAGTCATGCAGGTCAGTCGAAGTGCAAATATACGGTAAAGCGGTCGACCGGACGTCTGTCGGAGTTCAAGACCATAGGCAAGACTTCCGACACCCGCTTTACCGACAAGAAAATCAAGGGCAGTCCGTATTCTTATTATTATCTCGTGCTTGATGCCGCAGGTGACACCGTAGCCGCGCTGTCTCCTGAATCCGAGCTGTTCGGTCCGAATGTACACATTTATAGTCCGACAGATTCTCCTGAAGGAATAGCAGCAGAAATGCAGGAGATTCATAATCAGATGTTCCGTGCCGAGATGGGTAAGGAACGCCACACTGTCCTTTTTAAACCGGGCGATTATACTTCGGCAGGACTTTTCAAGGTGGGTTTCTACACTCATGTCGCGGGTCTCGGCAAAGTGCCTTACGACGTGAAGATACATAACGTCCATACTCCTCCGCATCTTAAGAATGACAACGGAACCTGTACTTTCTGGCGTTCGCTCGAGAACTTCTCGGTCATCGGCGAGCCGTCGTACGAGCATGAGGATATGTTCAACTGGGCGGTATCTCAGGCGGCTCCTTTCCGCCGCATGTACTCGCAGCGCACTGTGCGTAACCAGTGGAAATATGGCTGGGTAAGCGGTGGTTTTACTGCAGATTGCGTGTTCGATGCTCCAGTCGGTTCCGACGGTCAGCAGCAGTGGTACACCCGCAACAGTTTTCTCCAGGCAGGTCGCGGCAAATTCAGCGAAGGAGCATACAACTTCGTTTTCAACGGTGTTGAGCTCGGAAGCGATGCCGACAAGCCTACTTACGCCGACAGCGATTGGGATAAGGGCGGCAATGTCACTTTTATCGAGACAACTCCCGTAGTACGCGAAAAACCGTTTCTGTTTTTGGGTGATGACGGACGATACAAGGTTTTCCGTCCCGCATTACGTCGCGAGAGCAAAGGCGTCTCCTATACCCGTACAGATATGGGCGATGGAGTAGTGCTCGATCTGCTCGACTCATTTATGATTGTGAAGCCCGGCGATACTACTTCAGAAATGAATGCCGCTCTTGCTTCCGGAAAGAATCTTCTGTTCACTCCCGGCATTTTCGAGCTTACGGAGCCGCTGCACGTCAGCCGCCCGGACGCGATTGTCATGGGGCTCGGATGGGCGACAATAGTTCCTGCCGACAAATCTGAGGCAGCAGTGATAGTGGATGATGTCGACGGCGTCCAGATCGCCTCGATACTTTTCGACGCGCATCATTCGTCGCGGACTCTTCTCCGTGTAGGCGACAAGGATTCCGCAGCCGACCATTCTGCCAATCCAGTCGTTCTCTCGGATGTATTTTTCCGCATCGGCGGTTTCATACCTCAGAAGGTTCACGTCGACTGCGCCGTTGAGCTCAACAGCAACAATGTTGTCGGCGATCATTTCTGGATATGGCGTGCCGACCACGGTGTGCGCAACTCTGTCGGCTGGGATGTCAATTCGGCAGACAACGGTCTGATTGTCAATGGTGATGATGTGACAATCTACGGCTTGTTCAACGAGCATTTCCAGAAATATCAGACTCTTTGGCAGGGAGAGCGCGGAAAAGTGTTCTTCTATCAGTGCGAGACACCTTACGACGCCCGCAACCAGGAAGAATTCATGAGCGAGAACGGCACGCGCTGCGGTTATGCCGCATATAAGGTCGCCGACAACGTCCATAGTCACAATGCATACGGTATAGGTATCTATGATGTGCTGCACAACGACATAATGCTTGAGAATTCTGTCGAGGCTCCCGACCATAAGGGCATAGAACTTCACCATATAGTGAACACCTCTTTCATTCCGGGTCCCAGGAAAGGATTCAAGAATGTGCTGAACGGTATGGTTGAGAGCACATATCCGCATGCGCAGCAATATGTGGCACGAATAAATCATTTCTCAGGGAAAAACTGATTCATGAATAGAGTTATATCCTTCCTGATAATGTCGGCATTTCTTATGCCGGCATTTTCTGCTGTTGTATCGCTTAATGACGGCTGGCTGTTCCGTGCGCCGGATTCTGAAGAATGGACGTCTGTCAATCTTCCGCATACATGGAACGAGACGCCTATGTTGTCAAGGACTATCTGCGCGGTAAAGGAGTGTACTGCCGTCAACTGACAATAAGCCCCGGGGATTCTGCGCGTCGCTATTATCTGCGTATTGAGGGCGCATCGAAGAGCGCTCATGTCTTTGTCAACGGTCATGAAGCCGGTTTTCACGCGGGAGGGTATACGGAGTCCGTTTTTCCTATTTCCGAGTATCTTGTCTATAATGTTCCCAATGCTATCCGTATAAAGGTCGACAATTCGTCGGAGAGCATTCCACCTCATTCGGGCGACTTCACTTTCTTCGGCGGCATATACCGCGATGTCTGGCTTGAAGACTATTCGCCTCTGCATTTCCGTCTTGAGCCATTCGCACAGCCTGGAGTGAAAGTTACGGCTTCAAATGACGACGGCAAATGGACTGTTAATACGGAACTTTCGGTTGTCAATGAAAGTACAAGCAGCATCGCTGCGAAAGCCGTAGTCGTGCTCTATGCTCCAGACGGCTCTGTCATCGGTACAAAAGAGTCGAGGATGCGGATTGACAAAAAAAACGGTAGAAGTGTTCACCTGGAGTTCAGCGACATTCCTGACCCACTGCTGTGGAGTCCGTCTGAACCTAATCTCTACCGCGTGGAGGCTGTCTTAAAAGATGCAGATGGTAATATCGTAGATACGCGCACGGTTGACACCGGTCTGCGCACATTCGGATTTGATGCCGACGGTCGTTTTATTCTCAACGGCAAGCCTTTGAAACTGCGAGGTATCTGCCGACATCAGGACATGAAACCGATAGGACCGGCACTGAGCGACGAAATGCACCGCCGCGACATGATGTTGGCAAAAGATATGGGAGCCAATTTTATCCGCGTCTCTCACTATCCGCAGGACAGAGCGGTTCTTGAGGCAGCCGACCGTCTCGGAATGCTTGTATGGGAGGAAATCCCGGTGATTGACTATGTGCCGGATGACAGTGTCTATTGGAACAATGCTGAGACTAATCTGCGCGATATGATAGCGCAGCATTACAATCACCCTTCCGTAGTTATGTGGGGATATATGAATGAGATTCTTCTCAAGGCGAAAGGACAGACAGGCGATAGTGTACCGTATAGTGCGGTTCTTGACAGAACTCGGGCTCTTGCCGGGCGTCTGGAAGATGTGTGCCGAAAAAGCGATCCTACCCGTCTTACCGCCATGGCTTTCCACGGCAGTCCGGAATACCGTACCTGCGGGCTGTCAGACATACCTGTCGTCAACGGATGGAACCTGTATTCCGGATGGTATGGCGGCGATTTGAGCGGTTTTGAGAACTATCTCGCAAGCGAGCATCGCCAGACCCCGGGACGTCCGATGATTGTCAGCGAATATGGCGCCGGTTCCGACAGCCGGCTGCATTCCCTGAACCCCGAGCCTTTCGATTTCAGTATAGAATACCAGCAGAAGTATCTCGAGCATTATCTCCCCGTAATCGAGGACAGCGACTATGTTGCCGGTGCCGCACACTGGAATCTTTTCGATTTCGGCTCGGCGCTGCGTGAGGAGTCTATGCCCAGAATAAACAACAAAGGTCTCCTTTATTCCGACCGCACTCCTAAAGATGTATGGCATTTCTACAAAGCATCTTGGCGCGACGACATAGATTACGTCTACATCGCTTCACGTGATTGGCAGAGCAGAGTAGCGGTTACGGATTCTAACGTAGCAATATTGCCTGTAAAGATTTACGCAAACATTCCTGAAGTGACCCTTGAAGTCAACGGTGTGTCCTTGGGAAACAGAGATGTAGTAAATCATACGGCTATTTTCGATGTTCCGCTCCGTCGCGGGCAGAACAATATCGTGGCTCGCGGAGGACACGCATGCGATGTTTTTGCAATCAGTCTATCTACGGTTCCTGAACATTTCGATAAAAAGAATATTGCGACGGTCGAACTTGCAGTCAATGTCGGCAGCAACTGTAGCTACACATCACCTCTGAGCGGCATGACGTGGGTCGCCGACCGTGAGTATGCCCGGGGAAGCTGGGGTAGAATTGGAGGCGGACGTAAGAATTCCACAGCCGAGATTGTGGGTACCGACGATATTCCGCTTTTTCAGTCGTATGCTGAGAACATCGAGGCATACCGTTTCGATGTTCCCGACGGCGAGTATGAGCTTGAGCTCGGATTCGCCGACCCTTCAGGCAAAAGCGGTAGTCTTGCGTATCTTCTTGGAAAAGGCGGTAAACCGGAGTCTGGTGGCAATTGCTTCGACATATCTGTCAACGGCGAACATCTTGAGGCAGCATTTGATCCTGCCGGTTCCGCAGGCAGCCGTTTTGCTATAATAAAGAAATATTTTGTAAGGTCCACAAATGGAAAAGTGGAAGTAACCTTCACTCCAGTTTCGGGCAAAACTATGCTGAACACAATAAAAATCAGAAAAATATGAAGAAACTCATTCTGACCGGAATATTTGCGGCAGTCTGCATCGGAATGACGGCTCAGATTATCAGTCCGGCGCGGCTTGAAACTGTAAAGAACGAAATATCACGTCCGTTCTATGCAGCGTCTTTTGCATCGCTCAAAGAGAAAGCCGACAAGTATCTGACAGCTAAGCCGGTGTCGGTCATGGACAAGGATGCTGTTGCTCCAAGCGGCGACAAACACGATTATATGAGTCAGGCACGCTATTATTGGCGGAATCCTTCCACGTCCGACGGTCTGCCTTATGTCAACCGTGACGGCATAAGCAACCCGGAAATATACAGGCTTGACCGATACAGGCTTGGAGACATGGCAGAAATGGTAAATACTCTCGCGCTCGCATATTATTTCACATCAGACGAGAAATATGCCGCAAAGGCGACTGACATGTTGCGCGTTTGGTTCCTCAACAAAGATACACGCATGAATCCCAATCTCGAGTATGCGCAGCTCGTTCCGGGAGAAAACGGCAACAAAGGACGCTGCTACGGTGTGCTCGACACATATTCTCTCGTCCCTATGCTCGATGGTGTCCGTCTTCTTGAATCGTCGAAATCCTTCAAGGCTAAGGATTCCAAAGCGCTCAAGAAATGGTTCAACGACCTCGCGCACTGGATTGTGAACTCTCCTCAAGGACAGGAAGAGGCTCGGCAGGCAAACAATCATTCAACAGCCTGCGACGCCCAGATTATCGCTTTCGCGCTCTATGGAGGTAACCGACAACTCGCGCAGCGTGTAGCGGGCGAAGTTGCGCAGAAGCGCATTTTCAAGCAGATTGAGCCTGACGGTCGTCAGCCCCACGAGCTATGGCGCACTCTCGCATTCGGATATTCGCAGTACAATCTGACGCATCTGCTCGATATTATGGAAATGGCGAAGAATGCCGGTCTCGACATGGGAGTGACTGTGTCGGATGACGGTCGCAGCGTCGAGAAAGGTCTTGAATATCTCGCTTCTTATATAGGGAGCGGTGCGCCGGCATGGGAATATCAGCAGATTGCCGATTTTGACAATAAAAAGCAGGAGTGCCTTAAAGATCTCTACCGGGCTTATCTGCTCAATCCGGAAAGAGAGGATTTTAAGGACAAATATTTCGCAAACCGCGTTCTCGACAACGAAGATTCCTTCAATCTTCTCTATGTTGAGGCACGCCCCGTCGATGATGCCATGGTCGGCATTGCACCTCAGCTCGATTTTGCAATCAGCTGTGTTGAGAAAGGCAAACGTGAGAAAGAGAATGCCGTGCGCCGCCAGTTCGCTCCTTGGTCGCTCTACAAGGATGGCTCGTTACATCTCGTCGACGCTTACAACTGGTGTTCGGGTTTCTTTGCCGGCACGCTATGGCAAATGTACGAATACACTAACGATCGAGAATGGCGCGAGAAAGCAATCAGCCAGACCTGGCCCATAGAGGAGGCTAAATGGCACAAGGGCACGCATGACCTCGGTTTCATGATTAACGACAGTTTCGGCAACGCCTACCGTCTCACCGGTGAGGATTCGTACCGTGATGTCGTAATACGCGCTGCAAAGACGCTGATTACGCGGTATAGCCCGGTTGTGAAATCTATCCGCTCTTGGGACCATAACGCCGAAGTCTGGAAATTCCCCGTGATAATCGACAATATGATGAACTTGGAAATGCTTTTTCAGGCAACGCAGTTCACGGGTGATTCAATATACTATAAGGTTGCCGTAAACCACGCGAATACGACTCTTGCTAATCATTTCCGCGACGATGCGTCGTCTTTCCATGTTGTCGATTATGACCCGGAGACAGGCGCTGTAAGGAGCAAATGTACGGCACAGGGTTATTCCGATGATTCTTTCTGGAGCCGGGGACAGGCATGGGGACTTTACGGTTTCGCGCAGTGCTACAAATACACCGGCGACCGTCGCTATCTCGACCAGGCGATGAAGATTGCTGACTTCATAATGTCGCAATCCAATATGCCGTCCGATTTTGTCCCTTACTGGGACATGAAGGACCCGCGCGTGGCGGCTTGGAGCTCCGCAGAAGACAACACCGAATGTCCCCGCGACGCATCGGCCGCCGCAGTGACCGCCTCTGGCTTATACATGCTCAGTGATATGACCGACGAGGCTCATCGAATGGCTTACCGCAGCTATGCCGACAGGATTCTCGAAGGGCTGACTGCCGGTTATCGTGTTCCTTATGGTGAAAAAATCGGTTTCATCCTTGACCACAGCACCGGTCATCATCCAGCAGGCGGCGAGGTCGATGTTCCTCTGATATATGCCGACTACTATTATTTGGAAGCGTTGCTCCGTCAGGCAAAATGTTACTGAAAAAATGACTAATTTTGTAGTGCCTTAAATTATCGCCCATGAAAAAGTCACTTTTCTTGCTTGCTGTTCTTGTATGTTTTATAGCCGATGCGGCAGTAAATATGTCTGCGCCAGTTATATCTGTGCGTCACTACAACGAACATAACGGTCTGCCCAACCGGCAGGTCTATGACATACGCACCGACAGCGCGGGATTCGTGTGGCTTTTTACCAATTCAGGGCTTACACGTTTCGACGGAAATGAGTTCCGCAACTATAATCTCGACAGTCTTAATCTGTCGCCGCGTTTTGCACCTTATTTCACAAAATTAAAAACTGATTCGTCCGGCGAGATAATTCTGTCGGTATGCTCGGGTCAGATTTTTGCGTATGACAGAAAGACCGACCGCTTCGGGAAGACATTCGATTTTGCCGACTATGGCAAGGATGTGAAGCTGTGCAATTTTGTTGTTGATGGCGACTCGACTCTGCTCGCCACCTCCGATGGCATATATCTGTTCGACGGTCGGGCGCTCAGTCAGGTGTCGCTCGCCGGTAAGACTGTCAACGATTTGTATAACGTTGGCAACGGCTTGTGGATAGCCGCAGGGGAATCCGGTCTGTATAGCGTGATTCCGTCGGCAACCGGTCTGTGGAAGGCGATTCAGGTCAACGGTTCTGAGAATGTTGAATTCAATTCTCTGGCTTATTGCGGAGGAAAGATGTTTGCGGGAACGGTATCCGACGGTCTTTGGGTTTGTCCTCTCGACGGCGCCAAGGCATACAAGTGCAGTCTTCCGGTACCGGCGATGCCTTTCACTATGTTGATGAATCTTGGCGCCGACACAGTACTTGCTTCGGTCGACGGTGCCGGCTTATATGTGATTGACGTGGAGTCTGAACGCATCAAGAAGCATATACTCTATTCTCCCGACGGCAGCATGCTCTCGGCGAATACCGTTTCCGGTATAAGCGAGGGAAAGGATGGTATATGGCTGAGTACCTCGAGCCATGGAATAAACTACCTCACGGCTGCGAGTCCCGCAGTTTCGGTGACCGGTTACGATAAATCGAATCCGAACTCGCTGAGTGCCGATTGCGTGAACATTGTCTTTCAGGATTCTGATGGTGACATGTGGTACGGCACCGATGCAGGAATCAGTCTCAGACGTAAGGACGGCACATGGACTCATTACCTCAGTCGTAGCCGAGGTATCGACAATAATATTCTTACGATAGCGCAGAGCGACGACGGCATAATCTATACTGGCGGCTATGGTTCAGGCGCATGGTCTATTGACAAGAAAACAGGCAAAGCGACTCGTTTGCCTGGCAGAAACGGGAACCGTGGAATCGGCACCGATTATGTTTACAGTATATTCTGCAACGGAAAGGATATCTGGTTCGGCGGTATCAAGGGAGACCTCACCCGCTATGATTCACAATCCAATACATATTACTATTACCCATCGGAATGCGTGTGTACGATGACAGCAACCGACGACGGCACTGTATATATCACGGGCTGCGGCGGTGTCGGCACCTGTCGTCCCGACGGAACGATGGATTGGAGCCGCGTGACCGGCGGCATGGAAGTGCTCTCGACACGCGATGTGGCATACGACCGCGAGCGCGGCGAACTGTGGTTTGCCGCCGAGAATCAGGGTCTGGTCCGTCATAGTCTCAAGACTGGAAAAGCCGAAGTGTTCGACACGCGATATGTCGGCGGTCTCAATAATATCCAGGGACTTGCGATTGATCATATCGGACGTCTTTGGTTCTACTCGGAGCGAGACCTTTTCGTTCTCGATCGCGACCGAAACGAAGTGGTATGCGCAACACCTCTTCTCGGTGTCGAGGATGTGTCGTTCACGCCACGCTCAATTATTATCGATGATGACGGAAACATCGTGATAGGCACCACCGAAGGCGCCATGACGCTGAATACCAACCTGACGGTTGCGAAAGACGCCGTACCTGAAATCATTCTTCCCGTTCTTATGGTAAACGGCAATGTCAGAGCTGCCGGGACTGACGATATGCCTGTCGCTCTTGACAATCTCGACCGCCTCGTCCTCAATAACGACGAGAATACGTTCACAATTCATTTCTCGTCCGTAAGCTACGGCAACAACGGGCTTCTGACATATCGCTGGAGGCTCGAAGGATACGATGACGAGTGGCAGACAGCCGGACCGTCGCATGACCTCGTTTTCAGAAACCTTCCTTTCGGAAAATATCGTCTCGAAATCAACGCCTGCAGTGCCTTTACAGGTGAAGTTCTTGCAAGCCGCAGTCTCGACATCCGCATCTTGCCGCCGCTTTGGCTTTCCTGGTGGGCTATATTGATATATATAGTCGTCGCAGCAGTCCTGACTGTGACGATTATCCGATATATTCGCCGTCGCCGTACTGAGCGCAATATCGCCGACAAGATTCACTCTGTCCTTAATATAGTCCATGATCTGCGTACGCCCGTCACGCTTATCAAGGCTCCGCTCGGGGAGATAGAAAGCCGGCAGGATCTTCCTGAGGATACGCTGAAGAACGCGCGTCTTGCCATGTCGAATGTAGAGCGTCTGCTCTCGATGATAGGACGCCTCCTCGATCTTCGACACGAAAGCCAGCATTCCGACTGTCTCAATCTTTCGTCGACTTCCGTGGCTGAGTTTCTTCAGTCGAAAGTACGCGAGTGGAAAGTCGCCGCAATCAACAAAGGTCTCTCTATCGAGGTGGACGTCCCTGAGGACATGCCGGAAGTGATGATGGACCGTAATAAGGTGAACCATATCCTCGACAACCTTCTTTCGAATGCTATAAAATATACCTTTACGGGCGGTGTGCATGTCGTCGCAAGTTTCGACCGCAAGCGGTGGTATATCGAGATATCGGATTCAGGCATAGGCATTCCGCGAAACGATATCCAGCGTCTTTTCAACAGGGAGTATCGCGGCGCCAACGCCATATCGACC
Source organism: Muribaculaceae bacterium (assembly GCA_017937625.1). Lineage (GTDB taxonomy): Bacteria > Bacteroidota > Bacteroidia > Bacteroidales > Muribaculaceae > CAG-873. The sequence continues at coordinate 22,474 of JAGBDG010000280.1, forward strand.
GACGAGATCGGCTCGGGGATGGGACTTCTTATCGTCCATCGTCTCTGTCGCCTGCATAAAGGTCGTGTGAACGTGTACAGCAAGGAGAACAAAGGCACTAAATTTGTTCTCTCTTTCCCTCTGAAGTACAAGGCTCCTTACAGAATCATTGAGGAAAAGCCGGTAGAACAGCCTGCAAGGGAAGAAGAATCCAATGTGGGCGCCGGTGACGAAAAGCAGACGCTGATTATCATCGACGACGAGAAAGAAATGCTCGATTATCTTGCCGATGCCCTTTCCTCGACATACCGGACAGTAAGTTTTACAGACGGGGAAGAGGCATTGCGACAGATTGACGACATTAACCCCGATATTGTCATTTCCGACGTCCGCCTCAAAGGCATGTCCGGTTTCGAGCTGTGTCAGAAAATCAAGACATCTGTCGAGACCAGCCATATACCTGTCGTTTTGCTCAGCGGACTCAGCGAGCGCGACAATATCATCCTCGGACTTGAGTCGGGCGCGAACGACTATATCGTCAAGCCCTTCGACATCTCTGTGCTCAGACTTCGTCTGCGCAACATTCTCGAGATGCGACAGAGGCTGCAGTCGAAAATGGTGGAGGGAACGACCGAATGCGAGGAAGAAGAGGATGTGACGGTCAGCGCACTCGACCGCGAGTTCATCGACCGTGTGCGCGGACTCATCGACGAGCACATCAGCGATTCAGAGTATTCTATCGGCGAGCTTTGCCGCGACATCGGCATGAGCCGCACGACAGTCTACAACAAAATCAAGGCGCTTACCGGTGAGTCGATAGTGGAGTATATCCGTACTGTCCGGCTTACCCGTGGCAAGGAACTGCTTGCTACAGGCGAGTATCCCGTGAGTACCGTGGCATATATGGTCGGCTTCTCCGATCCGAAGTATTTCAGCTCAAGTTTCAAGCGTAAATTCGGAGTCAGCCCCAGCAGAATGTAGAAATACACGCCTGTTGACATATTTTCGACCTTTTTTGTTAAAAATTAAACCCCGGTACAGTATATTTGCGGTAATATTGCAAGTGAAAAATCAGACGATTTTCGTCGTCCTTAATCATCTTATCACTAATACAACTTGCAATGGAAACATATTTATGCCTTGATTTCGGAGGAACCAAGCTGCTCATAGGTGAAGTTGATGTATCAGGAAATATACTGCGGTATAAGAAATATGATACCGGCTATTTCAACCAGCGCGCCGCTACGGAGTTGATCAAGAACTCTATCAACGACTATATCAATACCATGGGCTGGTACTGCAACCAGAAGCCCCTTGCCATGGGAGTCGGGCTTATCGGCAGAGTCAATACTGCCGATGGTATATGGCTGCAGATTGATCCTTCGCGGACCACGCCCATCTATCTTGCCCGACAGCTTTCCGAAACATTCGGTATGCCATGTCATATCGACAATGATGTTAAGAGCGCGACGCGCGCGGAGCGTGTATGGGGTTTCGGCAACATATCGAACAATTTCGTATTCATCAACGTAGGAACCGGTCTTGCCGCCGGATTCGTCGTAAACGGCCGACAGGTCCGCGGTTCTCATTTCAATGCCGGGGAAATCGGACACAGTGTTGTCGGAAGCGGCAACGGCGTGCGTTGCGGCTGCGGCAGAATGGACTGTGCCGAGACTGTCGTATCGGGCATAGGTTTCGATCTCAGCGCCCGCGCATTGAAAGGCAAATACAAGACAAACCTCAACATCCCCGAAGGTGATGCCGGTCGTGTCTCGGTAGCAGAGATATATAGTCTTTACGAGAAAGGCGACGAGCTTTGTACCGTCCTCGTCGAGAACGCCTCTCAGGCTCTTGCCGACCTTATCATGAATCTTGTGCGTTTTTCCGACCCCGATACGGTTGTTCTTGGCGGAGGAATCGTGGCAAGCGGTTTCATGTATGAGAAAGTCCTTACGAAACTCAATCCTGTCACGATGCGCTTTGTCACAAATGGCGTAGTTCTGACGAAACTCAATCCCGACTTTATCGGACTTCTCGGAGCCGCCGCCGTCGCAATGGATAAATGATTCTTGCTATGAAGATTACAGTAAAACAGAACGAACAGGAGTTCGACAGCGCGGCTGCATGGCGCGTCATCGGACAAATCCTGAATAAGCCGGAGAGCGTCATCGGTCTTTCTACAGGTCGCACGACAGGCAACATGCACAGGCTTGTCGCCGATATACATAAGCGCAATCCGTTTGATGTGAGCCGGACGACCTTCTTCGGTCTTGACGAGGTTGTCAATGTCCCGCGCGAATATTTCGGCGCATGCTATACGATGCTGAAGACAGAGCTTATCGACTCTCTCGGTGTAGACGACAGCCACTTTCTGATGCTGCCTACCAAATCTGCGGACTTCAAGACCGCATGCTCGTCGTTTACCGACGAATTGCGAAACCGAGGCGGCATAGACCTCCTGATGCTCGGTCTCGGCGAGAACGGTCATCTCGGTTTCAATCAGCCCGGTTCGCCTTTCGGCGAGGACGCGTGGGTGACAAAGATGAACCGTGAGCTCGAGGAACGCATCAGCCGGGAGACCGGCATTACAGAAGGACTCGGCGGAGTCACTCTTGGAATAAAGGCTATAATGAATGCACGGCGCATTGTGCTTGTGGCAAAAGGCGCAAACAAGTCGCAGATTGTAAAGACAATGTTCGAGTGTCCGATTACTACAGAGGTTCCCGCCTCAGTTCTCAGGCTGCATCCTGATGTCGAGTTCCTTTTCGATGCCGAGGCAGCAGCTTTGATCAATCCTCAAAACATACACTGATGGAAACAGCGATAGAAAACAAGCGCACCGAATATCTTGCGCCGTTTGTCACGATGGTTTTCCTTTTCCTCGTAGTCGGATTTCTTACCACCGCCAACACACAGTTCCAGGCTCCTTTGCAGGAAATGCTGCTCACGGGAATGAAAGGTCTGAAAAACACTTGCGCCACTCTGATAACCTTCTCCTGGTTCCTCGCCTATCCCGTTTGCGGAGGCGTCGGCGCCCGCTTGATAAACAAAGTAGGGTATCGCGGCACTCTTATCCGCGGACTTGTGGTGATGTGCCTCGGACTCGGACTGACGTTCTGCTGCTCGTTCTTCGCCGTACATTTCCCGGCGGCTGACATATCTGTCGGTGAATATTCAGTTCCTGCGGCATTCATCCTTTTCCTGCTTGGCTCTTTTGTCACAGGCTGTTCGGCAACGATACTTCAGGTGGTCATTAATCCATATCTCTCGGCATGCACTGTCAAAGGCACGCAGGCTGTGCAGCGTCTTGCCATAGGCGGTTCCGCCAATGCCGTAGGCACAACGGTGGCGCCTTTCTTCGTTACCGGAATAGTTTTCGGCGGTCTCGCCATGGGCGACATAACCGTAGACATGCTTATGGTGCCTTTCCTGTCGCTGATGGCAGTGATTGCCCTGATAACGATAGGTCTCTCGCATGTAGCTCTTCCCGATATAGGCAATACACGCAATACTTCAGGCGAGACTCTTGAGAAAAGCGTATGGTCTTTCCGTCATCTCACTCTCGGAGTTGTAGCTATTTTCTTCTATGTTGGCGCGGAAGTATGTATAGGCGGCAATATCAATATGTTCGCCACATCGCTCGGATACAGCTCCGAGACTGTTGCTCTGCTTGCTACGCTCTATTGGGGCGGTATTCTTGTCGGACGTCTTGTCGGCAGCTCTCTCAGCAAGATTTCTCCTCGCGTACAGCTTACGTTCACCACAACCTGCGCGATAATACTTACAGTAGCTGCTATTGCCACAGATAATCCCTGGGTACTTGCCGCTGTCGGTCTTTGCCACTCTATCATGTGGGGTTGCATCTTCACCCTTGCCGTCACGGGTCTTGGCAAATATACAGCTGCGGCATCCGGCGTTTTTATGATCGGAGTCGTCGGCGGGGCAATCCTGCCTCTGCTTCAGGGTGTTCTTGCCGACGCATTAGGCGACTGGCGTTTCACATGGCTCATTGTCGTGGCATCCGAATTAATAATGCTTCTTTATGCTCTCATAGGATCGCGAGTCCGCGAGACTGCTGAATAAAATTAAAATGAAAATACATATATATTCCATTGTGCTGGGAGCATCTGCCATTCTTCTTATGGCTTGCTCCGACGGGAATTCCGACAGTCCGTCGTTGCCCGATCCTGACCCTGTCGAGAAACCGCAGGAACCTGCCCGCAAGGACAGTACGGTAGTAGTGGCATACGTCACGTCCTGGTCGTCATGCAATGTCAATCCCAATTTCATGACTCATGTCAATTATGCTTTCGGGCACGTAAGAGATGATTTTCAGGGCGTGCGTATCGACAATGAGGCAAGGCTCAAGACAATCGCTGACAAGAAAAAACAGTTTTCCAAACTTTCCGTCATGCTCTCCATAGGCGGATGGGGCAGCGGTCGCTTCAGCGAAATGGCTGCCGACGCGTCTTTCCGCAAGAAATTCGCCGCCGATTGCGCACGTGTTTGCAGGGAATTCAATCTCGACGGCATAGATATCGACTGGGAGTTCCCCACGAGTGATGCCGGTGGTGAGATTTCTTGCTCGCCTGCCGATACAAAGAATTATACCCTTATGATGAGGGATATCCGAGAGGCTCTTGGAAAAGACAAGTATCTCACGCTCGCTTCAAGTGTCGACGCCGGTTATATCGACTTCAGGGATATTCTTGAGTACATCGATTTTGTGAATATCATGGCATACGACATGAACAACGCTCCGTCGCATAACGCTCCGCTTTATCGCTCGGAACGCTCCGGCTGGATAACGGCTGACGAAGGCGTAAAAAAGCATCTTGCAGCAGGTATTCCGGCTTCGAAGCTCGTCCTCGGACTTCCTTTCTACGGACATGGTCGCTCACCTTACGACCAGACGGTCGATTATAAGAATATCACGGTCAAATCAGGCTGCACAGAGAAATGGGACGATGTGGCAAAAGTTCCGTATATGGCTAATGCCGACGGAGAGCTTGTGCTCGGTTTCGATAATGCACGTTCGCTTGAAATCAAATGCGAATACGTAAAAGAGAAAGGGTTGCATGGCGCCATGTACTGGGACTATGACGGCGACGACAGCCAGAGTACTCTCCGCAAAACGGTGGCGACATCAATTCTTGGCTATCCCGACTTTTCCAATCAGTAAATTATTTAATTATGAGAATAAATATCACACGTTTCGCAGCCCTTATGCTTGCATCATTGCTCTGGGTTGCCACTTTCGCAAAGAACGACGACAAGGTCGTAGTAGCTTATGTAACTTCATGGAGCCATGAAATGCCTGACCCGCAGTTCATGACGCACATCAACTATGCCTTTGGCGGTGTCGGCGAGACATTCGACCGAGTGACCATCGACAACCCCGAGCGTCTTGCCTCCATAGTGGCGCTCAAGAAAAACAATCCCGGTCTGAAAGTCCTGCTTTCGATAGGAGGGTGGGGCAGCGGCCGTTTCAGCGAGATGGCAGCAGACCCCAGGTTCCGCAAGTCTTTCGCAAAAGACTGCGACCGCGTCGTCAAGCAGTACGGTCTCGACGGCATTGATATCGACTGGGAGTACCCCACGAGCAATGCCGCAGACATATCCGCTTCGCCCGACGATACAAAGAATTTTACCTTGCTGATGAAGGATATCCGCAAGGCTATCGGGAAGAAGAAGCTACTCACTCTCGCGACAGTCTGCTCTGCTGAGTATATCGACTTTCCTGCAATCATGCCATACGTCGACCTTGTGAATGTGATGTCCTACGATATGGGCGGTGGCGAGCGTCATCACGCCGGTCTGCATAAGTCGGAAAATACCGGTCATTATACCTCCGACCATGCCGTGGAGGCTCATCTCAAGGCTGGCGTTCCCGCCGAAAAACTCGTCATGGGCATGCCGTTCTATGGTCGTGGCACTATCCGGCGCGGCGGCGACTACGGCAGCATGCAGATGCCTGAAGGAAGCACCGAAATCTGGGATAATACTGCAAAAGTGCCCTTCATCCTCGACAAAGACGATAAAATAATCTTCGGTTTCGACAATCCACGGTCGCTCAATCTGAAATGCCAGTATATCAACGACAACGGTCTTCGTGGCGCCATGTACTGGGACTATGCCGGTGACGACAACAAGAACTCTCTCCGCTCGACGGTCGCCAATAAGATTCTGTATTTCGACGACATGCCCAATGTCCTTGTTCTCAACGAGGGCGGAGGACAGCACGGTCCTTTCACGCGTGCTGCAATGAACTGGCTCATGGAGCAGGCTCGTGACAAACATTTTACAGTCACAGAGCTCCAGAATGCCAATGCCGTCAATTCAGAAGTGCTCAAGGATGTCGACCTGATCATCCAGCTTGATTTTCCACCCTATACATGGCCTAAAGAGGCAGCCGACGCTTTCACAGACTATATCGACAATGGTAAAGGCGCGTGGATAGGTTTCCACCATGCCACGCTTCTCGGTGAATTCGACGGTTATCCTATGTGGAAATGGTTCAGCGACTTCATGGGCGGTGTCACTTTCAACAATTATGTGGCAGCCCTTGCCGATGCTATCGTGGACAGCGAGGACACGACGCATCCGGTGATGCAGGGTGTCTACAAGCGCTTCATCCTCAACGATGACGAATGGTACACTTACGACAAGTCGCCGCGTCCCAACGTACGTGTTCTCGCAAGCGTCGACGAGCAGTCATATACTCCCGATTCTCCCGTCAAGATGGGCGACCATCCCGTCGTATGGACCAACGAGAGCAAGAAGGCGAAGAACGTCTACTTCCAGTTCGGTCATAGCCCGCGTCTTTTCAACAGTGCTTCGTTTGTGAAGCTATTCAGCAACGCAATTGACTGGAGTCTCGCTAAATAATGGCGTATTTGACGATTATTCGACAATTTATGACAAATATTGAACCTGTCGCCAAATTTTAGTGCATAATTTTGCATCGTAGTTCGGAACAGACTCATATTTAATCCATGAAATAACAATAGTGCGATACTTGAGAATACAGCGTTTTCATAAAGATAAGGTAAAATTTGGTTTGATTTTTACATTCATCCGGTCGAAAGTGCCATCCGGCATTTTTGACCGGGATGTAAATTAAAGACCGTAGGAAGTCAATGAAAAGAGTATTATTAATAATCTTATCTGTTGTCGCCGTCATCTGTGTGTCGGCTGTGGTACCTTTTGAGCAGCAGCTGATAAAGAGCGGATACATTCATTCTGTTCTACCACTTGACAGCGTCAACTCTCTCGAGGCTAAATACGCGGCGAAGCCCGTGCTTTCCGAGAAGATGCTCGACATGACCGAAGGCTGGCAAAACCGCGGCATAGGATTCATGACGGTCGACAAGGACAGCGGGGTCGTTTCGATTTCATATCCTACTTCAACCGGAAAGCGTGCTGTCGGACCGGACGGCGACCGTGATTATGCTGTCTATGGTCGCGCAGCTCTGTGGTACGACCTTAGGGGTGCTGATTTTGAAGATTATAACCGTATCGCTTTCGATATCCGCCCTGTTTGTCCCGGTATGAGAGTGGTGAACATGAATCTCGGATTCAACAACGGCAGACATGATAAGGTGGGATATAATCAGCCGACAGGCAACCACCTCGTCAATCTTCAGAACGGAAAATGGAACCGCTGCTACCTCGAGGTTGCGGATTTTCAGCGCGACTGTATGTCGGGGCTGTACTTCGACGTCTCTCTCAACGGTCGCGACATCACGACATGCGATACCGCGACATATCAGATTGCGAATATACGTTTCCAGAAGGTCGCCAAGCCTGAAAAGGTTTCCGGCTGGCAGCCTGACAGCGATGCTATAATATATTCGATGACAGGCTATAGCGTTGACGGTCACAAAACAGCAATCGTCGCTTCGGGTACATCGCACAAGTTCGAGATCAGAAATGCCGACAATGGCAAAAAGGTTTTTTCCGGCAAGATAAAGAATGTCGAGACCACCACCGGCTGCTATGGCGTTGCTGATTTCTCGTCGTTGCGTCGTCCGGGCAGATATTATATTAAGACTGAATCCCGGCAGTCGCGCCCGTTCGCTGTCGGCGACGAGTCAATCTGGGATAATTCTCAGTGGCGTGTGCTGAATTTCCTGTTCGGTCAGCGTTGCGGACACGACGTACCCGGAGTCCATGGCAGATGCCACACCGACCTGTATGCCGTGCACAACGGGATACGGATTCCATTTTCAGGTGGCTGGCATGATGCCGGAGACTTATCGCAGCAGACTCTGCAGACTGCCGATGTCGCTTATTCGCTCCTCCGTGCCTCGGAAGAAGCCGAGGGGCACAATCCTGCGCTCGCGGCGCGTCTTCGCGAAGAAGCATTGTGGGGACTCGACTTCGGGCTCCGCATGCGTTTCGGCGACGGTTACCGCGCCAGCAGCATGGGGCTACTTATCTGGCAGGACGGCAAAAGCGGCACTATGGATGACATCACCTCCGTGCGTGTCCAGAACAATTCGTTCGACAACTACCTTCATGCCGCCTACGAGGCATACGCCGCAAGTACTCTCAACGACGACAAAGCGCTTGTCGACTATCTCACCAAGGTAGCCAAAGAAGATTTTGACTTTGCGGAAACCGAGTTCGCCAAGACAGGCCTCGGAGGCTGGATAAGCGAGATGGAACACAGCTACAATACTTCCATGAGCCAGATGATGGCTACTATTTCATGGTCGGCGTCGCAGCTCTTCCGTCTTACCGGCGACCGCCGTTATTCCCGACGAAGCGCCGATGCCATTCGTTATGTTCTTGCATGTCAGGAGAGTGTAGGTGTCGGCGACGGAAATTCTTTCAAAGGATTTTTCTACCGAGACCTCGAACGTAAGTCGCTCGTCCACTTCATCCATCAGAGCCGCGACCAGATATACATGCAGGCAATCGAGGCTCTTTGCGAGACGCAGCCCACGAATCCCGAACATGACAAGTGGATGCGTTGCGCCCGACTGTATGGCGACTATATCAAGTCGATAATGAAATATACGGCACCTTACGGCATGATACCCTCCGGAATATATCGCGATGACGAATATCTCGACAGCTATTCTTTTGAGCATCTTCATCTGTGGGCGCCTTCCAATGCCATAGAACTATATAAGACGCAATTCGGAGAAGGCGCTTCTGTCGGCGAACATTTCGCAGTGCGCCGTTTCCCTATATGGTTCAGCATATTCAACGGCAATATTGCCGTGCACGCTTCTACCGGTATCGGAGCGGCAATCGCGGGACATCTGCTTGACGACAAGGATCTCGTCGACATAGCCCGTGAGCAGCTCTATTGGATTGTGGGCAAAAATCCTTTCTCACAGTCGCTTATCTATGGCGAGGGACATGACTATCCCATGCTCAACAATTTCTCCTCGGGCGAACTCACCGGAGCTATGCCCGTGGGTATACGCTCGCTCGGAAACAGCGATGAGCCTTACTTCCCGCAGATCAACAATGCCTGCTATAAGGAAGTCTGGGTGACCTCCGCCGGCAAATGGCTGGGGCTGCTTGCCGAAATAAACAATGCTAAATCTTAACCAATTAATAATGAAATTCTTCAGAACACTTGCAACCCTTTTCATGGCGTGTGTAGCCGCTTTAATGTCTACGACTGCCAATGCCGATGAGCCTTACCCGGGCAATTATGCCAAAGCGCCTCGTTTCAAGGCTCTTATCTACTATTCAACCGATGCCGAACTTGCTCATGTACAGTTCGCCGAACAGGCTATAGCCTTCTTCAAGGATCTGAATGTTGGCGACGGTTTCATTCTCGACACAACGACATCTCTCGCCGGCTATCCTTACGACCGTCTGAAAGACTACGATGTGATGATAGTTATCAATGCATCGCCGTGGGCTCCGAAGGAACGCGAGGCTTTCGAGAAATATATGGAGAACGGAGGCGGATGGGTCGGTTTCCATGCCGCAGGATATCACGATGCCAACACCAAATGGGAGTGGTTCGAGCAGTTTCTCGGCGCAGGTACCTTCCTTTGCAACAACTGGCCGCCGCAGCCCGCTCTTCTTCAGGTCGATATGACGAATCACCCCGTTACGAAGAACCTTCCCGTCGAGTTTGTCGCCGCTAAATGCGAGTGGTACATGTGGAACAGACCGGCAAACAGTCGCGAGAACGTCGATGTCCTTCTCTCGCTTTCTCCCAAGAACTATCCCATAGGCATAAAGGATATCGTCAGCTTCGGGGAGTTCCCCATTGTATGGACCAACCGCGATTACCGCATGATTTACCTCAATATCGGACACGGCGACGAGGAATTCAAGAGCCCTACTCAGAATCTTCTGCTCATCAACGCCCTCCGTTGGATTGTCAGCCGCTCGCCCAAGGGAAATCCCTTCAAATAACATACTCTACTGCCGGCATTTAGCGCTTCGGTATCTTCCCTGAAGGAAGGGCGCGAATGCCGGCTTTTTTTATGTTCTGTTGACATATTTTCGACCAATTTTGACGATTTTTGAACCTTTTTGGCATTCGGAATCGTCAATTTTGCATCTGTAAAACTATCCTAAATTTTAATGCTAATGGAAAAAGTACGCAGAAAATTATGTAGGTTGCATTCCCTTTGGTTTGCGATTCTGCTGTGTCTTGTAGTTCCTGAGGTGTCGTTTGCCCAGAATATCACGGTAAGCGGCACTGTTGTGGATAATCAGGACGAACCCTTGATTGGCGCTTCCGTTCAGGTAAAGAACAAGCGCGACCAGGCGGTAGTAACAGATGTTGACGGTAATTTCACACTCAGGAATGTGAAAGCCGGGTCGACAATTGTAGTTTCTTATATCGGTTTTAAATCCATCGAACTTAAAGCTGAACCTAAAATGCGCGTGGTGCTCGAATCCAGTCAGGAACAGCTCGACGAAATGGTCGTTATCGGCTATGGTCAGCAACGTAAGGTGACACTCACCGGTTCTGTGGCTAATGTGGGAGGCAAGGAACTTCTCAAGTCGCCTGCCGCATCGCTCGGAAACGCTCTGTCGGGCAAGCTTCCCGGTCTTCAGTCGGTGCAGTACACCGGTGTCCCGGGTGCAGACGACCCTGTTATTCGCATACGTGGTGTCGGTTCGTTCAACAGCGCCGAGCCGCTTGTGCTTGTCGACGGTGTCGAGCGCGAGTTCAGCCAGATTGACCCGAACGAAGTGCAGGACATCTCGATTCTTAAGGACGCTTCCGCTACGGCTGTCTTCGGTGTCCGTGGTGCGAATGGTGTCATCCTTGTCACCACTCGCCGTGGCGAGAAAGGCAAGCCGAACGTATCGGTAAGCGTATCTGCAGGTCTCCAGCAGATTTCACGCTTCCTCGAGCCTGCGAACTCTTACGAGTATGCTACGGCATACAACCATGCGCAGGAGGTGGAAGGCGTCGACAAATCCGGCTGGAAATACAGCGATGAGGCGATACAGCACTGGAAGGACATGGATATGCCGACAGTATATCCGAGCACGAACTGGTTCACATATCTTATGAATGACCATGCATGGCAGGAGCAGTATAATATCAATGTATCCGGCGGTTCCGACCGCGCACGCTATTTCGTGTCCGTCGGCATGCTCAATCAGGACGGTCTTTTCAAGACGTTCGACCAGGGTAAGGACGCCAACTTCAAATACCGCCGCTACAACTACCGCGCCAACCTCGACATCGATATCGACAGATATAACACCGTATCGATCGGTATCGGCGGACGTATCGGACGTCGCAACTCCATCGGTAACGGAGAGTATAACGGACAGTCGGGTGTCTTTGGTGTGGAAGGTCTTCTCAACAACGGTATGCCTATGTCTGGCTACGGTCTCGACAGCGAGGGACGACGCATTGTTTCAGACCCCGCTCTCGTAGGTCAGATCGGTTCCGACGGTCTCGGTCTCATCTATCAGCAAGGCTATACGACACAGCGTCAGAATGTAGTCAACCTCGACCTTAACTATAAGCTGAAGCTCGACTTCATCACTCCTGGTCTCGACTTCCGCATCAAGGGTTCCTACAACTCTGACTATACTGTCCAGAAGGCACGTACCACCTACGGCAGCCAAAATTTCAAAGCCACAATAGCACAGGGCGAATTCGAGGAAGACGGCAGTCCCAAGATTGTATATGTCCGTCAGGGCGAGACATGGCCAACTGGCTATAACGAGTCGAAGTGGAGCGGCAGAAACTGGTATGCTGAGGCGAGCCTCAACTATTCGCGCCGCTTTGGCGACCATAATGTCGGAGCTCTGGTTCTCTACAATGAGTCCAAGAACTATTATCCCGGAGGCGTCTACAACTCGATTCCCCGCGGTTATGTAGGTATGGTAGGTCGTGTCACATACGATTATCAGACAAAGTACATGATAGACTTGAACATGGGTTACAACGGTTCCGAGAACTTCGCTAAGAAAAAACGCTTCGGTTTCTTCCCCTCGGCTTCTCTTGGCTGGATCGCTTCTTCCGAGAAGTTCTGGGAGCCTATCCGTCCCGTCGTTTCTTATTTTAAACTTCGTGCTTCGGTCGGAAAGGTCGGTAACGACAACGGCATCGGTCGATTCCTGTATCTTCCGGGTACGTGGCGTTTCTATACCAACAATGGAGGCGCATGGTGGACTAATGACCGTACCGGCAGTTTCGGTATCAACAACAATGCTTTCATGAATGGCGCACGTGAGGAAACCAACGGCAATCCTGATGTAACGTGGGAAACAGCGACGAAACAAAACTATGGTTTCGATCTACGGTTCTTCAAGGATCGCCTGAGCATCAGCGCCGATTTCTTTACCGAGGACCGCAAGAACATTCTTGTTTCCAACACTACCACAATCGCAGGCATTACGGCGCTCAAGCCAAGCTCTGTCAACTTCGGACGTGTAAAGAACCACGGCTATGAAATCCAGCTCAGATGGGCTGACCGCATCGGCGACGTGAACTACTCGATCTCACCTAGTTTCTCATTCGCCCGCAACAAGGTCATCGAAATGGCAGAGGTAAAGAAAGAGTTCGAGCACATGTATCAGAAAGGTCACCCCGTAGGACAGCCCTTCGGCTACGACTTCTTCGAGTTCTACGTCCCCGGCGAGACCGAGGAGCACTACAAGGCTGCTTTCGGTGTCGACATGCCTGACCAGCAGATCACTCTCCGCCCCGGTGACAGTGTCTTCTGCGACCTCACCGGCGACGGCAAGGTTGACGCCAACGACGTACACGCCATCGGCTACTCCGATATCCCCGAATACACCGGAAGCATCAACGCAACCCTTAACTGGAAAGGTCTCGACTTCTCCATGACATGGGTAGGCGCGGCTCACGTCAACCGTCAGCTCAGTTCGTTCTATACCCCGGCATTCGGCACCGGCAACCAGTCGATGCTCAACAAATGGGTCTACGACAACAGCTGGACTGAAGACAATCCCGATGCGATTCTTCCGCGTATCTCGCTTGAGAAATCTGCACGCGAGCATAACGGCGCTCTCTCGAAGCCATGGATGGTCGACGCATCGTACATCCGTCTGAAAAATGTCGAAATCGGATATTCATTCCGTATCCCCGGCGTCCCGGTCAACAGCATCCGTGTCTATGCCAACGGTTACAATCTTCTGACTTTCACAAGTTTCAAGGCTAACGACCCAGAGGCGCAGGCAGGCTACGGCTCAACGCGCTATCCTATGACCCGAGTGTATAATTTCGGCTTAAACTTTAACTTCTAATCCATTACGACAATGAATCTTGTACAAAAATTCAAAATAAAAAGCCTCGTGGCAGCCGGTACAATGGGTCTGATGATTGCCGCAGGAACCCTTGTGTCCTGTGTCGACGACATCAACGTAGGCGAAGGCTTCCTTGAAAAGCAGCCCGGTGTAGATGTCACGGTGGATACTATTTTCGCCAAGGGCGAGAATGCCAAGCGTTTCCTTTGGCATATCTATGGCGCCATGCACAATCCATATACATATACCGGCGCGGTATGGTACTCGTCGCCAGATGCTCTTACCGATATCTGCCAGTCATACTGCGGATGGCATAACCTCGGAAAGTACTATGGCGGCGATCTTACAGAGACCGACCAGGACAACGGAGGCTTCGTAAAGTTCCCTTTCATCGCCAACGGCGACGGCAACAACCGTGCAGGTATCTGGCGTACAATCCGCGAAGGCTGGCAGTTTATCAACAACATCGACCGCGTGCCAGACCTTTCTGAAACGGAAAAGAGCCAGCTCCGAGGCGAGGTTTATATTATAATGGCAACGCGATATTTCGACGCTTACCGCAACTTTGGCGGTCTGCCCCTTATCCGCAAGGATTATACTGCGGCTGAACCCGTCGACGGACGTCGCGCTTCAGTTATCGAGACAAGCAATTTCATCGACAGTCTTCTGCAGTGCGCTATCGACGAACCCGGACTTCCTTTCTACATCCAGGACCAGGAGACGAATGCCGGTCGCATGAGCAAGGGTTCGGCATACGGCATGCGTGTCAAACTGTGGAACTTCACGGCATCGCCTCTTTTCAACAACGAGCGTCCTTATCTTGAGTTTACCCGCAACGAGGAAAACCAGAACCTCAACCAGGTATGGACGGGCGGCTACAAGCCTGAGCTCTGGGACAAGGCTCTCAAGGCGTGCGAGGAATTTTTCGCTGCCAATCAGGCGAACGGCAACTACTTCGCACTTGTGCAGCCCACCGGAACAAGCGAGCAGGACTACTGCAACGCATACCGCGCAGCTTACTGGTTCCGCGGCAACAGCGAGAAAGTCATCGAGGTTCACGCCGGCTCTGGTGCCAACGCATGGAACGGCGACTGGAACATCGAGGGTATGGACGAGTTCGGCATGGCTCTTTTCACCCTCGAATTCATGGAAATGTTCGGCATGGCTGACGGTCGCAACTTTCCGTACGACTATGTGTTCGACACCAACAACCCCGAGAACATCGATATTTTCGTCGACCGCGACCCGCGTCTCTATGAGACAATGGTGGTTTCCCGCAAAAACCTCGTCGAGCAGTACTCCGGTCTCTCGAGCGTCGAGATGTGGGAAGGCGGCAACATCGACCAGCTCGGCATCACGCAGGTTACCGACAATCCATGGTCCACGCGTCTGAAAATGTTCAAGTATCTCCGCGACAACGGCTACGCTGCATATCACCCCACTTGCTACGGCTATATCCGTATGGCCGACATCCACTACTGCTATGCGGAGGCTCTCGCACAGACGGGCAATCTCCAGAAGGCATGCGACGAGATGAACAAGGTGCGCGCACGTGTAGGTCTGGGTAAGATCGAAGTGATGAATCCTGAGCTCAACCTCACCTCAAACAAGGACAATTTCATAGAGCAGCTTCTCCGCGAGCGCGCATGCGAATTCGGTTTCGAAGACCACCGCTGGTATGACCTCATCCGTTACAAGCGTTCGGATATATTCAAGAAGCAGGTACATCAGCTGCGCATGTGGCGCAAGGACGAGAACGGCAACAAGATGGAAGGCGCCAATACGAGCCTTCAGCCCGGAGAACCCTGGCCCGGATGTATCTACGAAAAGATTCCCTGCACCAACAACATCCGCGTCTGGTGGGATATCCCCGGTCAGCAGACAAGCAAGTGGACCGACAAATGGTATCTCGCCCCGATCTCCCGTGATGAAATCAACAAAGGCTATGGTCTCAACCAGAACCCCGGCTGGTAATCGATTACTTAACTTAGACAGAATACCATAATGAATATAAACAGAATGTGGATGCTTGCGTCTGTCGCCGCTGTCTTTTCGGCAAACGCGCAAGTGACACTCAACGATAAATCCAACGCAGTGGACCTCGGCTACGGAGTCGAAATATCCGATTTCCTTTCAACCGCCGCCACTACCACCATTACCGGTGAGGAACTGAGGCAGACATCGGCGACAAACCTCGCCGAGGCTCTCTACGGTCGCCTGCCTGCGCTCACTGCTTTCATGCAGGGCGGATTCTCAGGTGACGAGAGCAAAGGTGCCAATTTCAATATCCGCGGTTATCATACACTGAACGACAAGTCGATTCTTATTCTTGTCGACGGCTATGAGCGACCGATTGACCGTCTCGCCGTTGAGGAGGTAGAGAGCGTCACTGTCCTCAAGGATGCTGCCGCTACCGCACTCCTGGGCTTTGAAGGCACTAACGGTGCCATTCTTGTGACAACGAAGCATGGCAAGACCGGTGCTCCGCGCGTAACGGTCAACTACAGCCACAAGTTTGAATTCGACCCTTCTTTTGCCGACATGGTGGGCGGCTACGACTATGCCAAGGCTCTCAACCGCGCCCGCGCGAAC
>JAGBDG010000281.1 GCA_017937625.1 Muribaculaceae bacterium
AGGAATATCGAATTCCTCACGCTTGCCTGCAAAATACTCATTAAGCTCACTGACAGCCTTCTCTATAACCGGTGACGTGCCGCTGACAAACCCGGCATCGAGCACACGACGCAATCTGTTGGCAACCTGATTACGATGCCGCTCTGTCTGCCAATCGCAAAGACACAGCTTGTCACCCAAAGAGCCGAGCAAAAGAGTACCGCACGGTGATTCATACAGATATGTGATGATTGTGTTCTTTTCTCTCATATAATTTCATTAGTGTCCACTAAAAAATCATAAGATTTCTTTGAAATTATTGAAATTCAACTTGTTGCAATGGATTTTAAGGTGCGACGATTTGAAATTAACTTTGCAGTCTGAATCAGGCTGTTATGTTAAAAGACAAGTACGTTTTTGCCCAATTAGTCAAGTTTCTTGACAATGACAAGTTTCGTCACATCGTAGATAAATATGATGGAGACAAGTATGTGAAGAGTTATACTTGTTGGAATCAACTACTTACGATGATGTTCGGGCAACTTTCCAATCGCGAGAGTCTTCGTGACCTCATCGTTGCTTTGGAAGCCCATGCCGGTAAGGTCTATCACCTCGGAATCGGGAAGTCCGTGACCCGGAGCAATCTTAGCAAGGCTAACGAGCAGCGGGATTACCGCATCTTTGAGGAGTTCGCCTTCTTCATGATTGCCGAGACCCGAAGGCGACGGATACAGAAAATCTTCGAACTTGACGGTCATGTCTACGCCTTTGATTCGACTACCATCGACCTCTGTCTGTCGGTGTTCGAGTGGGCTAAGTTCCGCAAGCATAAGGGCGGCATCAAGATGCACACGCTTTATGACGTAGAGGCTCAAGTCCCTTCATTCGTGCATATTACTGAAGCGAAAGTCCATGACTCAAAGGCTATGCCGGAGATTCCGTATGAGAAGGGCGCGCACTATATCTTCGACCGTGGCTACAACGATTTTGGCAATCTTTACACGATAAACCGTATAGAAGCGTTCTTTGTTGTCAGGGCGAAAACCAATGTCAGATTCAAGCCCGAGACGTGGAAACGGAGACTCCCTGACAACGTTGTCTCGGATGCTATCGGCTACTTCACGGTTTATAAAAGCGTGAAGGATTACCCCGAAAAACTCCGCAAAGTGGTCTGCATCGACCCTGAGGACGGTACCAGGTACATCTTCCTGACCAACAATCTGACGGCATCAGCAGAGACAATCGCCGAGTTGTATCGCAACCGATGGAGCGTGGAGCTGTTCTTCAAATGGATCAAGCAGCATCTGCGCATCAAGAAATTCTGGGGAACATCGGAGAATGCAGTACGCATCCAAATATACTGTGCCATAATCACTTATTGCCTTGTTGCAATCGTACAGCACGACATGAAACTGGAGCGGAGCATCTACGAAGTCCTTCAGATTCTCGGAATCTCGTTGACTGACAAGACCAGTCTCAGAGACCTCTTCGACAAATCGAATTTCAAAAATGTCAAAGTTCTCTTTGATTCAAGTGAACCGAATTTATTTAATTTTTAACCCCGTCCACTTTTAGTGGACAGTAGTGGGAGGAATTATATAAGTGTGATTCAACGTTTAAGAATCTTATGACCGCCTGATATGTAAATTCCGGGGGCAAGTCCGTCCATCGACGAACCTACACGTATCCCCCGGAGATTATATACCGTTCCGATTTCTCCGATGACAGCCACAGGGCTGTCAACGCCGGAGCCGGAACCGGTGGACTTGATGCCACCGGACTGTACTCCGTCGCCGCTGAAGCGTATATAGACGTCGTGGACACCTGTAACGCCGGCTCTTAACGGAACGACAACATCGGACCAGTCGCCGCGGGTCAGGAATCCGCTGTTGCGACCCATGAGTCCGTCGTCGGTCAGCTCATCGACGTACACCTGCACATACGAACGCGCCTTCGTAGCCTTCAGACGAAGATCCAGCGAAGAGATTCCATCCTGCCCGAAATCCACATTGCGGAAGCATATCCAACCTCCGGATAGTACGGGGGTGGTGACACAGCCTTCCACAGGATCTTCGGTAAGCTGTGCGAACTTTATATCGTCGAAATACTCTGGCTGCAATCCTTCTGACATAGACTTTGCGAAGCGGCGGTTTACGTGGGCGTTGAACGCCACTGAGACAGCGGTCGAAGCCCCGAAGGCGTCGTTTGTGACATCTTTTTCGTCATCACCTTCCTTACGGGTGAGACTCTCGGCTGTCTTGGTGAGCCATGCCGACCAGATGACACCGCCTGAGTTGCGGTTCTGCCATGCGTGCCATGCGTTTTTCTCCATCCACTGCAGGGGCTCTTCGAGATGGAAAGTCTCGGCGTAGGTGCGCACATAGCGCATCAGGATGCCCTTGAATCAGCACAAGTCGCCGTTGACGGTCTGGCAGACGCTGATAATCTTATTGTTGTTGGTGAGATGGTCGCGTGAGCGCTCATAAACTTTCTTTGCATCCTCAAGATACATCTTGTCTTTCGTATAGAGATACAGCAGCGTGGCAGCACCGAGCATTGTGCCCTGATTATAGGTCGATACCCAGTGGTTTCCGCCGGGTTCACGCTCGCCGTCGGCAGTCCATGCGCCGCTGTCCCACACCTCGCCTGTTTCGGCATTGTAGAGGAGTTTGCGCTGTCCTGCATAGATTGTGAGTGCCTTGTCGTACCATGAATTGTCACCTGTTAGCTCGCCAAGCATACATGCTGCCACTGTCGCAGGGCAGTTGATGCACGAGTTGGTGGCGATTTTGTTTTCCTGGCTCTGCTTCCAGATGAGCGTTCCGAAGCGCTGGTGTGCACGGTTGTACATGCGCGTATAGTTGTCCTTTGCAAGATCGAGATATTCCTGCGTGCCGAAGTATTTGTAAGCTCTGGCACACGCCAGCACCATCCAGGTGATATCGTCGTTGAATTCGTTGTTGGACCAGTCGCGACCGTTGCGGCGGCAGAAGTCTATGACAAGCTCGTCGAAAATCTCTTTATATTTAAGATCACCAGTAGTGGCGAAAGCATCAAGGATGACTTCGAACATCTCTGCGTCGCCCCACCAGCCGCCACCTCCGAGCACATGACCCGTAGATGCCTTATGGTAGTACTGACCGAGGAATCCTGACATGAAGTCATCGCGCACAGCTTCGCCGAAAGCCTCCGGCACGTCATCCTGACGCAGAGTGAACCGTGTCAGCCCGGCATCGGCAGCAGTGCGTTCCTGCAGTGAAAGGGCGGCGCCTTCGTCGGTCGAGGCAGCAGCGAGGCACATAGCCGCGTTCTGTGACGGAACGAGCACATATGAGTCGCCGTCTTCTTCCAGAGTCCAGTAGCTCGAAAAGACACTGCGGTCGGCCTGACGGATTTTCGCTCCGGCTCTCGTGCCGTTATAGTTGAGGTACAGACCTGAGAAAAGATTTCGCAGCGCATACTGACGTGGGTCTGTGTCAGACCGCTCCAGAACCCATCTCTGTGCCGGCACATCAGTGTCGGTCCACATCTGCACGTCGGCGTTGCGGTCGGGTCGTCCGTTGGATATGAACACCGATCTGCCGTGCTGTTCTACAGAATATGCGACGCCGGGCGTCAGCGCCGAGGCAGTCGCAATACACGTCATTGCAAGGATGAGGAATAGTATTTTCTTCATGTACAGCATATTGAAAATGCGGGGACTTCAAGGGTATCGAACCCTTGAATGTCCCCTGTTTTGATTATTTACCAGCCGGTATTCTGTACAAGCTGTTTGTCGCGGACGATTTCGTCTTCAGGTATCGGGAAGAACGTCATACGCTTGGTGTAGATACGTGTCTGCTGCGTGATACGCTTGTAGAAGTTCACCGCCTGGTTTTCAGCGGTAGCACCTACGTTGTGAACATTGAATCCGGTGAACGAACCGCCTTCACCGCCCTTATGGTATGCGGGATAGATCCAGCCGTCGGTCATTTCCGGACCGTTGGTGCGCCACTTGCCTTCGGCTACGCCCCAGCGGCGTACGTCGAAGTAGTGCTTGTTCTCATAAGAGAGTTCCAGAATGCGCTCACGGTAGATGGCTTTCAGCAGATCGTCCTTGGTGTAACCCGGAAGGACTATCTTATTGAGGTTGCGGGCGTCACGACCGGCGTCGCCGGCGTTGAGACCATATTCGGCGACGCCTGCGCGGTTGCGGATCTTGTTGAGATATTTGAGTGCTTCTTCGGTCTCGCCAAGTTCGGCGCAAGCTTCGGCGTAGTCAAGATAGATTTCGGCAAGGCGAAGCACCATCGACATGGTCCAGTTGCTCTGTTTCTCGTAGTAGTTCTTACGCGCGATCACACCGAAAACCGGGAAATCGTGGGTAGAGCCGTTGGCGCCGGAATTGCCGCCGAAATGCAGCTGGACAGGAAGGTTGCCCTGGAATTCCCACTGACGGTTGTGGAACGTTATATTCAGGTAGAAACGGGCCTCGCGATTATAGAACTGCTTCAGGATTGAGGTAGGCACAGCCGTGGAAACACCCTGACCCTGACCTGACATGGTGAAGTACTGATAGCCGGAGAGCGGGTCGACATAGGCGCGTGTATTGACTATCGCAGCCTCGCCACGGACAGCGGTGGGAGGATTATCCACGTCGTACTTGAAGTAATCGGGGTCGTCGTCGATTCGCAAGCCCTTGTTGGTGAAGAAAAGGTCGACGAACTCCAAGGGAACCGACAGACCGCCCGAACCACGGGGAGCGCTCGAAGGACAGTTCTCGAAGCGGGGCACGAGCACGTAGCAGTCGTTGGACGAGTTGGGGCGTCCGTAGATGAGTTCCTCGTTGGTCGATGTTGCCATTGAGGCAAAGAATGTCGACTTGTAAGGACATGCTTCGGAAAGGTTAGTCACCTGATGGTCGTACATGTCGCGGAGCACCAGACTGTACTTGCCGGAATTGATTATGTCGAGGGCAGCCTGCTTGGCGTCGCGCCATTTGCTCTCGTCGCGCTCCTGCGGGAAAAGCTTGGTGCCGTCGGGGTTGGCGAGATCCTTGTAGTAAGGATCGCCGTTGAATACATAGGATGCACGGAAGAGATAGGCATCGGCGAGGAAACCCCGCACCGCCTCACTGGTGAAATTGCCCATGTGCTGAGATTCGTAAGCGCCCTGGTCATCGAAGCTCGAAAGAAGGTCGCCGCTTTCGAGAGCCGCCTTGAATTCACTAATGATATAGTCGAAACATTCGTCGACGGTGTTGCGCGGCAGCTGAGAGTCGTTGAGGTCATCGTCGAAGTTTGCCACTTTGTCTCCGAAGAGAGGCACAGGACCGTATTGCTTTACCAGCTGGAGGTAGAAGTATGCGCGGAGGGCGCGCACTTCAGCCTTGGTGGCTGCCTTTTCTTCCGGCAGGAGAGGATCGCAGCCGTCGACACGGGCGAGGTAGATGTTGCAGTTCTGAATGCCCCTGTAGAGGTTCGTCCAGATGCGGTTGACATGTTTGGTAGAAGAGGACATTGTACCGGTGATGATGTCATGGGTCTCCACCCAGTCCCATGGGAGGTAACCTTCTATGGTGGCGCCGTTCCAGTACATCGCCGTACCGCTGGCCTCACGCTTTGTCCAGTCAGGAGTGATTGAATATATGTTTGTAAGCCAGCCCAGGGTCATGCCTCGGTTTTCGAATATATCGTCTATCGAGACCGCGTTGTTAGGCACATCGTCGAAGTAGCTGTCGCACGAGGTTATCGACCCCGTCAGGGCTGCCGCAGCCAGAGTAAGACCTATTATTCTATTGTTCATTTTGATTTTCAAATGTTAAAGTTAACGCCTACGGAGAAAGTACGGACGTTCGGGTAGGAAATACCGTTGCTGGTGTTCAGCTCAGGATCCCACAGCTTGAACTTGCTCCACGTAAATACATTTTCGCCCATCATGTAGAAACGTCCGCCCTTGAAGACTGACTTTTGCCATGCTTTCGGGAAATAGAACGAGATGGTGAACTGCTTCAGACGCAGGAAACTCATGTCGCGCTTCCACCATGTGCTCGTACGGTAGTTGTTTTCGTTCGACGGGTCAGAACCGCCCCATGCCAGGCGCGGATAGAATACGTCTGTATTCTCTGGATTCTCCGGATCCCAGCGGTCGGAGATATTGGAGTAGAGCGTACCGCCGCCGCTTGAGCTCTGGAAGGGGATGATACCGTTGCCGCTGAGGATACGGTCTGCCTTTGCCGTACCCTGGAAGAGGATACCGAGACCGAAATTCTTATAGCGGAAGTCGCCGCCGAAGCCGTAGTAGATCTGCGGAAGGTCGCCGCGGCTGATGCACATCTGGTCGTAGTCGTCGATATGACCGTCGCCGTTAAGGTCCTTGTACATGATGTCGCCGGGCTTGACGAGCTCGCCGGGATATGTCTCGCCGAACTGGGTTATATTGCGTTCCTTGATCTGCTCATTGCTGGTATAGAGACCCTCGGCAACCCAGCCCCATTGTGCAAGTACGTTGTGTCCCTTGCGGTCGAGCCAGGGATAAGTCGGGGCTGCCTCAGCATTCTCGATCACCTTGTCTTCGTTATAAGCAATGTTGCCTCGGAGCGATACCATCCAGTCTTTACCGAACTGTCTGGTGTAGTCGAGAGATGCTTCGAAGCCTTTGTTTTCAACCACACCCACGTTTGCGTAGGGGTTCGCCTCAAGACCGTTCAGCAAAGGAAGGTTCTTGCGTTCCACGAAGATGCGGTCGCGGCGTTCCTTGAAGAGGTCGATAACGACAGAAAGTTCGGAACGGCGGAAGAAGTTGAGTTCGATGCCGAGGTCCTGCTTGTGCACGCGCGACCACTGGGGTTCGTAGCCGTATGCTGAGTAGTGCCAGCGGCCCGATGCGCCGTTTTTTGTCCAGTAATTAGTGAATTCGCCGCCATTGTCTTCAAGTTTGGCAAAGTATGAGAAGCGGTCGCCGGAAGAGCTGTTGCCCACGACACCGTTGGAGTAACGTAATTTCATATAGGGAATCACGCCACTAAGGGGTGCCCACCATGATTCGTTGGACGGAACATAGCCGACAGCGATTGCAGGGAAGAAGCCGAAGCGGTGACCGGGAAGGAAGTTTTCCGAACCGGTGTAGCCACCGTTGAATTCCAGGAAATAACGGCGGTCGAAGTCGTAGGTAAGACGCAAGGCAAGGCTCTGCTGCTTGTACGGCAGTGTCTTGAAGAGCGATTCATCGTTGGCGTCGATATAGTTGCGCATGTTGAACACGGCAAGGGCGCCTACATTGTGTTTCTCGTTGAAAGAACGTGAATAATTGAGGGCAGCTTCAAAGTAAAATGTGCGGTAGACCCACTTCTCGGCTTTGACGCTCATGGTCTTGTTGCCCTTGTACTGTTCGCTCAGCAGAAGGTTGCCGTCGGCGTCGTAGAGATATTCGTCGTCGGTCCATGCGCCGGTCTGCGAGTTCTGGATGCCGGAAGGCGACCATGTGCTTTCGTCGACATTATAGATAAGGTTCTGCTTCGCCTTTACGTCGAACGATACAAGTGCGCGGAAATCAAGACCTTTGCTCCATTCCCAGAAACCGAGATCCTGCGAAAGCTTGAGGTTAGTGTTTATCTGGGTGTTTGTAGTCTTCTTATAGCCGCGGCGGGTAAGAGTAACCCATGGAGAGTCGAGCTCGCGGTTGTGCTGCGACAGACCGGGGTTCTCACCGTTAGGATACTGGATAGGATATATTACGGGGTTGGTCTGCATGGCTTTGCCGAAAATCTCATCCAGGTCCTGCGCGGGGTAATTGCCCGAGGTAATCCAGCCGCTGACACCGACGTCAAGTTTCGTGGTTCGGGTAGCCTTGAGGTTGATATTGCTCAGGAAGTTGTAGCGGTCATAGGTGATTTCGGACGAATAGTCCTGTCGGGGA
>JAGBDG010000282.1 GCA_017937625.1 Muribaculaceae bacterium
AGTCTCTATCTCTCGCAACGAATCGAAACGCTGTATCACGGCATAAAGCATTGTCACCAGGTGGGTATAGCCGTCAAAGCTCTTGACGTACTTTTCTCCACCGTGCTTACGGCTGATTTCAACTATTTTTTCGCGGTCCAGAGATTTTATCAGCTGACCATATATCGGCTGTCCGAAGAAATTGCTACTTTTGCCCATGGTTATTCTTGGATAGTTTGGCGACACCAATATAACCATTTTGGGCTGACTCCTGCAAATGGAATCAGCCCTATTTTTCTAATCTTCCCTAAAGTTTAGCGGACAGTAATAATATTGAAAAAGGGATTGATGATGTTACTGAAACAGACTATTATTCGCGGCAAAGATAGCAAAATACTTTTTTACGTGCAACTCCTGCCGCCGCGTGACGGCACCGGAAAGGCTTTTCCCGAGGTTTTGCCACCTTTTGCCGCTATTTTGACGGGCAAAATAAAAAAATCGCGGATAGCCCGGGAGGGGTATCCGCGTTGTATGCTGACTTGTGGAGTTCTTATTTCAGAGCGTCCTTCACTGCGTCGTTGGGCACCATTTCTTCTTTGAAGACGTATGCGCCTGTTTTGGGCGAGCGTACCATTTTGATCACCTTGCTGTAGGTGCGACCTTCGCCTTTCTGAAGGGTTGCGACGGTTTTCTTTGCCATATCTCAGATAAGTTTATTTGATTTCTTTGTGAACAGTAACGCGCTTGAGGATGGGGTTGTATTTCTTGAGCTCAAGACGTTCTGTGGTGTTCTTACGGTTCTTTGTGGTGATGTAACGGCTTGTGCCGGGCATGCCCGATGCCTTGTGCTCGGTGCATTCGAGAATTACCTGTACTCGGTTGCCTTTTGCTTTCTTTGCCATAGTAGTAAGGTATTATGCGATTTAGAAACCGATGATTTTGATGTCAGAGTCCTGCAGGTAACCTTTTTCGGCAGCCTGCATCATGGCTGCGTTGAGACCGAGCTTGTTGATGGTGCGGAGACCTGCTGCGGAGATAGTGAGGCTAATCCACATTTCCTGCTCCACCCAGTAGAACTTCTTGGTGAACAGGTTTACATTGAATTTGCGTTTGGTGCGGCGTTTCGAGTGCGAAACGTTGTTGCCCACCATTGCTTTCTTGCCTGTGATTTGACAAATCTTTGACATGGCTGTTAATCGTTTATCGTTATTTTTTCTTCTTTAAAGCATTGACTTGCACTTGTGTCTCGCAGACGGCTCATATCGCACGCGGGCGCATCTTTCCTGCGCGCTTTTCCGCCCGCTACACAATTCAGCGTGCAAAATAACGAAATATTTTTCACATAACCAAATTTTTCTATTCTTCCGACGTTTTTTCTGACTTATTGTCCTTCCGAGGAGCAAAGCAGGGAGATAGTATTTTAATATATTAAGGTATCATTGCGTATTTCTGAACAATCTTACAGCAATAATGACGAATTTAACTGTTATAATTTGTTTAAGCGACAAAATAATCCTAAATTTGCGCTTTCTATGATTTTTGTATGAAAAACTAACCGATTATTATCAAATTTAATTTATAATGAACTCCAAAACCTTATTATGGCTGTCATGTCTTGCCGCAGCGACGGGATTGACCTCCTGCTTCGACGACGGTTACGACCTCAGCAACATCGACACCACCTCGCGCGTAAAGGTCGACAATCTCGTCGTTCCCATCCAGCTTGACGAAGTGACCCTCGGCGACATCATCACAATCAAGGATGACAGCAAAATCAAGACCGTCAACATCAACGGCAAAAACATCTATGCTCTTGTTGAAAACGGCGATTTTCACTCCGACAAAATCCACATCAACGCCGTCAGCGCAAAGGCACCGGCAATCGCTCCGGTATCCAAGACGCTCAAGCCGTCGGACCTGCCTTTCGGCGCCAAGCCCAAGGCTATAGACATCGATCCGTCGAAATTTGCCGTGACATACGACTTCGACGACATGGGTCAGGATTTCAGCTACCACATGGCGAATATCGACGAAGCAGTGGTAGACATCACATCCATCGAAGCCGACCCCATCCGCTTCACTCTGACCCTTTCCATCGCGTCGCAGCTCTCGGACTATGAGAAAATCAGCTTCTCCAACATGGTAATCCATCTGCCCAAGGGTCTCACAGCCTCGACAAGCGTCGGCTCATACGACAAGACCACAGGCGTATGGACCATCGACGAATACAGCCCCGACGCCGGCGAAGGCGTCATCTGGATTGAGACAAGCGGCATCGACTTCAAGGCAAACGACTGCAAGATCGAGAACCACACAATGGATTTCTCCAACCGCCTCTATGTCGAGACCGGCAAACTCACCATCACTCCGCAGCTCAACAACGGTCTGCCGACCGAACTGCCCACACAGCTCGATTTCACCATCTCCTTCAAGATCGGCGACATCAACGCCACTTCTTTCTCGGGCGTCATCAACTATATGCTCGACGGTTCCGGTCTCAACATCAATCCTGTCAGCCTCTCCGACATTCCCGACTTCCTGAGCGAACAGGGCACGATGCTCGGTCTCGCCAACCCGCAGATCTACCTTCAGGTCAACAACCCCGTAGCAGACGACAAACTGAGCTGCACCACCGGCATAGAGCTCACGGCTATCCGCAAGACCTATACTCTGCCCTTCACGCCCGATGACAACGGCAAAATCAACATCGCCTACAACAAGGGCAACGCAGGTCCGTACAACTTTGTGCTCGCTCCGAGCGACAAAGACCTCGCCACCCCCGCAGGCTTCGGCGAAGGTCTGGACTTCGTCAAGTTCACCGGTCTGCGCGACCTGCTCCTCCCCGACGAAAACGTGAATGCCGAGCTCGGTCTTCCCGACAAAATCGGCATCAAGCTCATCGACCCGCAGATTCCCGAGCAGACAGTCGAGAAGTTCCGCTTCGGTCGTGACCTTCCCGGCGTAACCGGCAAATATGAGCTCATGGCTCCGCTGGCGCTCACAAGCGAGTCAAGCATCCACTACGGCAGCGAGGAAACAGGCTGGAACATCGACGGCGACGACGGCGAGCTCACCGTGGAGAAGCTGACTGTAAAACTCACGGTAGCGAACTCTACTCCGCTCGGATTCGAGCTTAAGGCATTCCCCCTCGACAAGAACGGCAACCGCATCAAAGACGTCGAGATTACAGCAAGCAAGGTAGAGGCAAACAGCACGGCACAGGATGTAGAGATCACAATGGAAGGCGTACTGAAAGGTCTCGACGGCATCGAGTACGTAGCCGACGCTTTTGCCGACAACAGCGAGGAAACTCTCTCGCCCGACCAGACGCTCAAGCTCTCCAACATCAGAGTCCAGGTTTCGGGATACTACGACTATATCGACAAGGACTATAACAAATAAGCCAATCTGCCATTATGAAAAAAATATTCAGCATACTTGCATTAGGTGGCATCTTGGCCGCCGGCACCGTCGCAGAAGCCCAGAACACCAATTCGGGCTACTTCCTCGACGGATATACATACCGCTATCAGCTTAACCCGGCATTCGGAGGCACGCGCAACTTCGTCTCATTCCCCGGCTTAGGCAACATCAACTCGGGCATCAACGGCAACCTCGGAGTTTCCGACGTTCTCTACAAACGCGACGGTCGCACGGTGCTATTCACCAACCCGATGGTAAGCACCGACGAGGTACTCGGCAACTTCCCCGACAAGGCGAAGTTCAACGTGAATGCTAAAATCAACGTCATCTCTTTCGGCTTCAAGGCTTTCGGAGGCTATAACGCATTCTCGCTCAACGCCCGCGTCAACTCGCACATAGGTCTGCCCAAGAGCCTTATCACTCTTGCGAAAGAAGGCGTGAACAACAGCACCTACGACCTCAAGGATCTGCGCGCCAACGCAAGCGGCTTCGCCGAAATCGCCCTTACCCACTCGCGCGACATCAAGCAGGTTCCCGGTCTTCGCGCCGGCATCACCCTCAAGGGTCTGATTGGCGTGGCTCATCTCGACGCACGCTTCAACTCGGCTAAACTAACTCTCAACGACAACAACTGGCACGCCGAGACCGACGCCGAACTTTATGCCTCGATGCCAAAATTCCAGTTCGAGACCAAGCTCAACAAAGAGAACCAGAAATACGTGTCCGGCGCCAACCTCGACGGCGACGGCAGCTTCGGTCCGAACGGTTTCGGCATGGCTGTGGACCTCGGAGCTTCGTACAGATGGAGAGACTTCACTTTCTCGGCCGCTGTCCTCGACCTCGGATGGATTTCGTATAAAGACACCCACTATGCGACCACCCATGGCGTTCGCGCGGTCAACACAGACGCATTCACATTCAACGTAGACGGCGATGCACCCAATTCCTTCAGCGACGAACTCGACCGTCTTGCCGATAATCTCGAGGAGCTTTATCAACTTTCCGACGAAGGCAATATCGGCAAGCACAACGGCAGCCTCGGTGCCACCCTCAACGTCGGCGCAGAATATTCGCTGCCCGTCTACCGCGCTGTGTCGTTCGGACTTCTCAGCTCGTCGTACTTCATGGGCGATTACTCGTGGACCGAGGCACGCCTCTCGGTGAACTTCGAACCCTGCAAATTCTTCGGACTTACAGCCAACGGAGCTGTCGGCACCTACGGCGCACAGTTCGGCTGGCTCCTGAGCCTCCATCCCCGGTTCTTCAACTTCTTCATCGGTATGGACGCACTGCCCACGAAGTTCGCGAAACAGGGCGTTCCCCTCTCTTCCAACTGCCGCTTCAACTTAGGTATAAACATTCCCTTCTGACAACAGACCAGCATAAAAAAGTCGTGCCCGCAATCGCAGGCACGACTTTTTTTATGTCTGATGCAAAATTATTTCACTTCCCAGGTGCCGTTGGCGATGATCATGTCGCGGAGACGGGAGAAGCCCTTGCGGGCGCGCACTTCCTCGACCTGCTCGCTTACTCCGGTCTCGTAGGTAGGAGCCTCAACGTCACGGATGACGCCGAGAGCGAGAGGAAGCTCGCCGAGTCCGTCCATCATGGCAAGCTGCTGATGGAGGAAGTTGGACTGCGTGTGGGCATCATGGACAAGGACATCGTCGAGAGTGTATCCGTCCTTGCCGACGGTGACAGCCTTGAGCAGGAATCCGTCGCGCACAAGACCTTTTTCCATATCGGCGCCGAAGAGCATCTTTTCGCCGTGGCGCAGCACTATAGTGCGGTCGGCGCGGACAGCCTTGTCAGTGATAGGATTATGGATGCCGTTGTTGAAAATCATACAGTTCTGGAGGATTTCGCATACAGCTGTACCCTTGTGGCGCGCGGCGGCTATCATGACCTGACGCGAAGTCTCAAGCTCAACGTCTATCGAGCGGGCGAAGAATGTTCCGCGGGCGCCGAAGACGAGTTCGGCAGGCACGAAAGGATCTTCAGTAGTGCCGTAAGGGCTCGATTTCGACACGAAACCGCGGTCGCTCGTCGGCGAATACTGACCCTTGGTAAGACCGTAGATCTTGTTGTTGAAAAGTATGATGTTGATGTCGATATTACGTCTGACGGCATGTATAAAGTGGTTGCCGCCGATGGCGAGACCGTCGCCGTCGCCCGAAATCTGCCATACGGTCATCTCGGGATTAGCCACCTTATAGCCTGTAGCCACAGCTGCTGCGCGTCCGTGGATGGTATGGAAACCGTAGGTGTTCATATAGTACGGCAGGCGGGAGCTGCAGCCGATACCGGATATTACAGCCGTCTTGTGTGGCGCGATGCCTATTGCAGCCATAGCCTTCTGAAGAGTGTTCAATATGGCATGGTCGCCGCATCCGGCGCACCAGCGCACAGCCTGGTCACTC
>JAGBDG010000283.1 GCA_017937625.1 Muribaculaceae bacterium
GTCCTTTACAAAAAATTGCACCTGCTTCGGAGCTATTTCTTGCGGATAAGCGTCAGTCCGTCACGGACAGGGATGATGACCTTCTCGACGCGGCTGTCGGCGGCGACGAAATCGTTGAAGGCGCGGATGCCGTCGGTCTGCGGGTCGTGCGCGTCATCGTCGAGCACTTTGCCGCCCCATAGCGTGTTGTCGGCAAGGATATATGCGCCTGACGGTATCGCGGGCAGGACGAGATTGTAGTACTCCATATAGCGGCGCTTGTTGGCGTCGATGAACACCATGTCGTATGTGTTCCGCGCGAGCAGCTCGGGCAGCAGTTTCTCGGCGTCGCCTATGTGGAGGTTTATCGGGCGTCCCTCGAAGAGCGACAGGAGCTCGCCGGCGTATTCGTCGTCCACCTCGACGGTGTCGACGACACATCCTTCGGGCATGCCTTCGGCGAAACACAAGGCGGAATAGCCCGTGAATGTGCCGAGCTCGAGGATGCGGTGCGGACGGATCATGCGCGTGAGCATCACGAGCATGCGTCCCTGTGCGTGGTCGGTACACATGCGGGGATATAGGCGCTCGAGATGGGTACGGCGGTAGAGGCGGCGCAGCTCGTCGGGCTCTCGGTCGATATGCGAGTCTATGTAGTCGTCGGATGTCATTGGTATAATACAAGAATCCACATGGCGGCGTGCGTGAGCCATAAAAGTGCTATCAGAATCCATGCCAGTTCTCTTCTGTTGCCGTAGCAATACCACGCGCAGACGCCTGATACGACGACATAGAGCGGGTACAGCACGATAAATGTGCTGCCGGAGAATCCGTCGCCCGTCATGCTTATCATAAGCGGCAGGGCAAGAACGGGAAGGCACGACACTATTATCAGCGCCTTCACCCAAAGGGGCATCACGCCGTCATCCGTATTCCTGAATCTCATTTTTTCGCTTTTTCTTCAAGATATGCTTTGACAGTCTCAGCTATGCCGCGCTCAAGGTCGAAATCGGCATGGAAGCCGAAGTCGCGCTGCGCGTCCTCGACGGAGCACCGCCAGTTGCGCTGCTTCATGATCTTGAACTTGTCGCGGTTGAGCGTCGATGTCTTGAGGCTGATGGCGCTCCACTTCTCGGCGATGACCGACGCAATGTAAGCTGCCCAAAGAGGTAGCTTTACAGGTATCACGGCTTTCTTGCCGAGGGCTTTCGCCACGATTGAGCGGAATTCCGTCTGAGTATAGGCGCGGGGCTCGCTTATGATGTACTTGCGGCGGATGGTGCGGTCGGTGGCGAGGGCGTCGAACATGGCGTTGACGAGGTCGTCGACGTAGATGAACGTCAGCATCTGCGTCTTGAACCCCACTCCGAAATCGAAATGGTTGTCGATGCACTTGATCATCATCAGATAGTCCTTCTCGTGAGGACCATAGACGCCGGTGGGGCGGAAAATGGTCCACAGCAGTTGCTGCTGCATCTCCAGGAAGGTCTCAGCCTTGATTTTCGACAGCCCGTAGCGCGTGTTGGGGTTCGGAATCGTGCGCGAGTCGATTGGTGTGTACGCCGGGTCGTCGGCGTTGCCCAGGGCGCTCAGCGAGCTCATGAAAAGGAAACGGCGCGGCTCGATGTTCTCCGAGTAGAGGGCGTCGACGAAGTTTCGCAGGTAGACGTAGTTTATCTTGTTGAAGTCGGCGAAGTTGCGGCATTTGGTGGCGCCGAGGTTGTAGATGATGGTGTCCCATCCGCCGTGAGGGGCGTTTTCGGCGAGCTGTTGCTGCAGCTTGTCGGGGTCGTCATAGTCGAAGTTTATGATATGGTCGGGCGCTATCTCGCCGAGGTAGCGGCGGGAGGTGGACTGGCGGACTCCGGCGTATGTGTCGTAGCCGCGGCGTTTGCCCTCGGCACAGATGAATCCGCCGATGAATCCGCCGGCGCCGACTACAAGAAGTGTCTTAGCTTTGTCCTCTGCCATATCCTATCGGTCGATTATCGCCATGACGGCAAGTGCGTACGATTCGGCGCCGAAGCCCGAGATTGTGCCGGTGCATACAGGTGCGATGACCGACTCGCGGCGGAAACTTTCGCGCGCATGGACGTTGCTGATGTGGGTCTCTACCACCGGTGCAGGGATGGCGGCTATTGCGTCGGCAATGGCGTATGAATAGTGAGTGTAAGCTCCTGCGTTGAGCACTATTCCGAGGCATTCGGGGTCGAAGCCCGATGCGTGGAGCTCGCCGATGAGCTCGCCTTCGCCATTGTGCTGGACGAAGCGGAATTCGACGCAGGGAAAGCGGGCGGCAAGACCTGCGTTGATGTCGTCGAGGGTCTGCTTGCCGTAGATTTCCGGCTCGCGCCGACCTAAGAGATTGAGGTTGGGACCGTTGAGTACGAGTATATAAGCCATGTCAGTGCATCTCCACTTTGTGTGTCGGAGGAAGGGTGTTGTTGCGGCGGTCGACAGCCTCGGTCACTTCATGGGCGAGATGGCTGAAAGCCAGAGCCGTCGCAGTCGGTTCGGTGACAATGGGGCGTCCGCTGTCGTTGTGGTCGCCTACCGAAGCCACAAGGGGTATCCGCGCGAGTACGGGTACGTCGAATTCCTTGGCGAGGGCGTCGACGTCGCTGTCGTTGCCGAAGAGATAGTATTTCTCGTCGGGATGTTTCTCAGGAGTGAACCACGCCATGTTGTCGACGATGCCGAGCACCGGAACGTTGATGCTCTCGTTGCGGAACATGGCTATGCCCTTTCGTGCGTCGGCGAGAGCCACTTTCTGGGGTGTCGTCACCACTACAGTACCTGTCAGACCGAGAGTCTGGACGAGGGTGAGATGTATGTCGCTGGTGCCGGGGGGCATGTCGATGAGGAAGTAGTCGAGCTCTCCCCAGTCAGCCTGCTCGATGAGCTGCTTGAGGGCATTCGACGCCATGGCTCCGCGCCATACGGCGGCGCTCGACGGGTCGATGAGGAAGCCTATGGAGAGCATCTTCACTCCGTATGCCTCGGCGGGTATGATGAGATTGCGCCCGTCTACGGTGTGCATGAAGAGTTCCTCGCCTTCGAGACCGAACATCTTTGGCAGCGACGGTCCGAAGATATCGGCGTCGAGAAGTCCGACCTTGTAGCCCTCGGCGGCAAGAGCCACTGCGAGGTTGGCGGCGACGGTGCTTTTGCCTACACCGCCTTTGCCCGACGATACTGCGACAATGTTCTTCACTCCGGGAAGCACGGGCGCTTTCTCGGGCTGCGGGGCGGCGTTGCGCACGATGGCGTTGACCGTCACCTCAGCCTCCGGGGCGCGCAGTTTCACGGCAGCCTCCGCAGCCTTGAGCAGAGATGCCTTGAAGGGGTCTGTCGCTTTCTCGAAGATGAGCGAAAAGCTTACTTTGGGACCGTCGATGCGGATGTCGTCTTCGAGCATGCCGCGCTCGATGATGCTTTTGCCAGTGCCGGGGTAGCGAACAGTGGCGAGCGCTTCCTTTATGAGGGCGGGATAGAGAGGTTCCATATATGTGTTTTTGTCAGATTTCGTTATCGTTGATCATGTCAGGCATCTGTATGTATCCGCGCGAATAGCTGCGGTAGGTGTCGTCCGGTATGTCCTCTGCCTCGGGGGGCTCGGCGAGACTGACGCCGGTGCCGGGCGCGAAGCAGATGTATTTTATGGTGAGTCCGCGGTCGAGCCACTGCTGCTCGTAGTGGGTGCGTATTGCAACGAGCGGGTCGGCGGCGTCGCGTTCGGCGTGGATGTCGGCGCATTCGTCGGCTATGGCGAGCGAATTGTGGCGCGCCATCATGCCGGTGTAGGCGTAGAGGAAGGGGCTGTCGGTCTTGAGTTTTATCAGTCCTCCGGGAGCGAGCACGCGGCTGTACATCTCCACCATCCTTGTTCCGGTCAGACGTTTGTTGACCTTCCGCATCTGCGGGTCGGGGAAGGTTATCCATATTTCCGAGACCTCTCCGGGGGCGAAGAACTGCTCGAGAAGCTCGATGGACGTGCGCACGAAGGCGACGTTGGTCATGCCGGAGCGCAGCGCCTCGGTGGCGCCGCTCCAGATGCGGGCGCCCTTTATGTCGATGCCTATGAA
>JAGBDG010000029.1 GCA_017937625.1 Muribaculaceae bacterium
ATGTACCTGAAGCGATGTCGCTCAGAGAGCCGAGATTGATCAGGGAAGTGCGCCAGCCGGTCATGATGAATGTCATTGTCATCTGTGTCCATGCCTGTTCGGGATCGTTGCGTTTCTGTACTTCGAGCATTGCCTCGCAGCAGCCGTTTGTGGCGGCGTGACCGATGAGATCATAGTCGCCCCGATAGAGGTCGTACTTGCCCGATGCGACAACTTTGTCGAGCTCGGCTGCGGCCTCGGCGTATTTGCCTTCGAAAAGGAGAGTCTTGCCGAGCATAGCCTGAGCGACTTCCTTGGTAACGCGGATAGTGCCCGCTTCGTCGTCAGGTCCGTTCTTTGAGGGCAGGGCATTGCTTTCATACGCCTTGCGGAAGTCGGATTCTGTCTGTGCCCAGAGAGCCTCGGGCGTGCTGTTGCCCTGATGGTATTCGTCGGGCTGGAGAAGGTGGTCGACGACGGGTGCGGTTCCCCAGAGAGCTGCGAGCTGGAAGTGTGCCCAGCCGCGGAAGAAGTACGCCTCGGCTACAGCCTGAGCCTTCACGGGCGTGTCAGGCTCGACCTTCTCGATTATGAGGTTAGCCTTGTAGATAATGCCGTACATTCCCTGATAGACTCCGGAAATGAGATCGTGGTCAGTGTCGAATGCGTATTCGTTGACCTGCTCGTACGACGGATTGTCGCCTCGCGAGCCGCCTCCGGTCCAGCAGTCGTCGGAAAGCAGATTAGTGAGAAAATACCAGTTGTAATAGTTGCCGCCCCAGCTTGTGTACATTGAGGCGACAGCCTGTTCGGCTTCGGCGTCGGTCTTGTAGAAATCGTCCTGACCGCCCATATTGCCGTGCTTCGGTATGTCGAGACCGTCCTCGCACGACGAGAAGACCAATGCCGCTCCGGCGACAATCGCCGACAGAATATATTTGAGTTTCATGTTGTTGACGTATTAGAAGGTGATGTTAAAACCGAGAACTACTTTCTTTGAGGAAGGATATGCGCCCTTGTCGATACCCATGCCGGATGTCGCGTTGACAGCGACCTCGGGGTCGAAGCCGGGATATTTGGTAAAGCAGAAGAAGTCGTCGAGCGATGCGTAGAGACGCAGATTGCTTACATAGAACTTCTGAGTCCACTTCTGCGGGATGACGTAACCGAGCTGAATCTGCTTGATCTTGAAGTATGAGCCGCTATATACGAGGGCGTCGGAAACCTGGTATTTGTCCATGTTCTCTGCTCCTGCGCGGGGAACTGTGCCGCCGGGATTGTCGGCTGTCCAGCGGTTGTCGAAGAACACTTCCTTAAGCTTGTTGCACTGGGGGAAGTCGGCGCGGTTGATGCAGTTGAATACCTTGTTGCCGGCAGCACCTGTACCGAATACGGTGAGGTCGAGTCCCTTCCATCCTACGTTGAGGGTGATACCGTAGGTGACATCGGGGATAGCGTCGCCGATATAAGTGAGGTCACCGTCGTTGAGGTTGCCACTGCCGTCGAGATCCTTGAAGGTCGGGTTGCCCTTGTCGTCAAGACCGTCGAACTGATAGCCGCGGAAGTAGTAGACCGGATAGCCTTTCTCGAAGTATGTGATGGTCGAGGTGTGGAAGTTCGTACCGCCGATGCGGGCGATGGACGGGTCGAGGTATGTTACCTTGTTTTTCAGTGTTGCAAGGTTGAATGTAGCGCTGTAGCGGAAGTCGCCTGCGAAATCGCGCCATGACAGCTCGAATTCCCAGCCTTCGTTCTTGACATTGCCGGCATTCATGGGTGAGGTGGCGCCGCCGATAATCAGAGACGGCACGGTACCGTTCACGAGAAGGTCTTTGGTCTTTTTCTGATACCAGTCGACTGTAAGACCGAGACGATTGCGGAGGAAGCGCATGTCGATACCGAAGTCGAGCTGTTCGGAAGTCTCCCATTTGAGCTTGTTGTTGCCCATTGTGGATGGAGCGGCTGAAGTGGTGTAGTTGTTGCCGGGAACAAGAGGATAGATGCCTCCGAGAGCCATGTCGGTGCTGTAGGGATATCCGCCGAGAGCGGCGAGCGAACCGTTCTGACCCCAGCTTGCGCGGATTTTGGCGATGTCGACGGTGCGGCGGAGATCTTCGAAGAACTGTTCGTTAGAGAGCGTCCAGCCTGCGGAGACTGCGGGGAAGTATCCCCAGCGGTTCTCGAGAGGAAGCTTCGAAAGGTCGGCGGCGTCGGCGCGGAGCGATGCCTGGATGTGGTAGCGGTTGTCGTACTCATAGCTTACACGACCGAAATACGACATTTTCGAGCTTTTTGTCTTCTCGCCGCCAACGCCCTTGGTTGCCGATGCGGAAGCGTAGTTGAGATACCAGAAAAGCGGGTCGTTCTTCTTGAGAGCGTCCTCGTTGTTAGCCGAGAGACTGCCCTGTGTATATGAGTTTGCCGACTCCTGGTAGCTCATGCCGACCATAGCAGCGATAGTGTTGGCTCCGAACTGCTTGAAGTAGTTGGCGAAGTTTTCCCATTGCCAGTAAGTGGTCTGCGAGTTCTGGGCGTTCATGCCGACATAGTCGCCGCTCTGTGTGGCGTTGCCGTAGAAAGGAAGATTGACGCCGGAGTTGTGGTTTGCCGAAAGACGGTAGCCGAGACGCGAGGTGAATGTGAAGCCGTCGAAAGGCTTGAAGTCAGCGAAAATGCTGCCCGTGACATTGAAGCCGCCGTTACGGCTGACGCCGTTGTCGCGCATTACATACGGATGATAGTTCTCCGAGTTGAGGAACTTCGAGACCGAATAGTAGTTGCCGTCCTTGTCGGTAAGGAGATGCTTGCCGCTCTGCTGAGCCTGAATCATGTGGAGAGGCAGATTGTCGGGAGTGTAGAGGAATGGAGTAAGCGGGTCGAGAAGCAGTGTGGAAGTGATGAGGCTGCCGTACTCGTTGTTCGAAGATACGGAACGGGAGCTGTATTTCTCAATCTGATTTGTTGTGCCGACCTTGAGCCATGTCTTGATGTTGTATTCGGCATTGATTGCAGCTGTCAGACGCTCGTAGAAGTCCTTGCTGCCGCCGACGATGCCGTCGTTTTTCAGATATGACAGCGACAGGTAGTAGTTGCCGCGCTCGTTGCCGTTGGTGAACGACACGTTGTGGCGCTGCATGTGTCCGGTCTCGAAAGCCTCGTCGATCCACGAAGTATTGGTCACGCCGTCCCAGTTCTTGAGCAGGTAGTCCTCGGTGAAGGCGTTGCTTTCAGTCATGTACTGAATATACTGCTCCGAGTTGAGCATCTTCGGAATCTTGGCGGGACGTTCGAAGGTATACTGGAAGTCGTATGTAATCTTGCCATTTCCGACGCTGCCGCGTTTTGTGGTGATGAGTACCACGCCGTTTCCGGCTTCAGCACCGTAGATTGCAGCCGATGCGGCATCCTTGAGCACTTCCATGGATGCGATGTCGTTGGGGTCGATGCCGCTGATGTCACTCAGACGGACACCGTCGACAACATAGAGGGGATCGGACGACACGTTCGAGGAGTAGCCGCGGACACGGATAGTGGGCGACGAACCGGGAGCGCTTGAAGTGGTTATGACCTGCACGCCGGCGGTCTTGCCCTGGAGAGCACTCTGCGGATTGGTGATGGTACGGTTCTGGATGTCGGCTTCCTTCACCTGCGAGATGGCGCCTGTGACAGAGCTTTTCTTCTGGACACCGTAACCCACGACCACAAGGTCGTTCAGTGCTTCGTTAGACTCTTTAAGAACCACGTTCAAGAGTGGTGACTCGACTTTCTTCTCCTGAGCGTTGTAGCCTACATAAGAGAAAATGAGGGTCGCGCCCTTGTTCGCCGTGATTGTGTAGTTGCCGTCGACGTCGGTTATAGAGCCGTTGGTTGTACCCTTGACTACGACGCTCACACCGATGAGCGGTTCACTTTGCGAATCGGTCACTGTTCCTGTAACCTTGATTGACTGAGCCAGACCATACGGCAGGCAGAGCAGAACGAAAAGTGCCGCCGTGACGGCTCTTTTCAGCGCTGTTTTACTGATTAAAAATTTCATTAGTAAAAGATTTGGTTGACTATATTGATTGGTTTTGTATTACTCTCAGAATCCGCGGACCGGGAACGACATGACGATGTCCATGAGTTCCTTGTCGTGCTTGTAGCGCATGCGACACTCGTTGTCGAATATCATAGCGGCTCCGTTTTCAGACGTGTATGGTTCCCACTGAGGGAGCCCGTCGGCATTAGGATTGCCTGTGCGGGCAAAGTTGACCCAGGCGCCGCTCATGCGGTCGGCGAGTTTCTGCGCATCGTCGCCTCCGCCTGTCATGGCGGCGTGGCGGACTACGTTGTTGAACACAAATGGTATCTCCATGCAGTGGGTGCTACGGAGAATGCCGTCCATGACCGGCGACTCCCAGGCGAACATATACATATAGACGGGCGCGCCCTGCTGGTCTGCCTTGATTTTGGCAAGAGACAATGTGCTCGGACGGAAAATCACGTCGATGTCGATGAGATCCTTTGGCTGATAGCCAGGATAAGCCTTGCCGTAAGCCTCTACAAATTCGTCGGTCCGGTCGCCGTATCTTCCCTTGAGGATTTTGACGGCACCAGCCTTGTCGATATTGCGGAAAGCGGGAACATAGGTGCTCGCCGTGAATTCATGCATGGTTGTTCCGAGCATGACGGGAATGTCGCGGCTCTGTTCGGGCGCCTTCGGGTCGAATGGCTGAGAGGGGAGCACATCGCCGTCGACAACAGGCGCCCAGCCGAAGATGAAGGCATGGTTCTCTCCCGCAGCGTCTGCCTGAGCCTTGACTTTTGCCACAGCCTTATCTCCAGCAGCAAGCAGGCGAGGGTAGGGCATAGTACGGAGACTGTCGGTCTGCGCGGGTGTCAACCCGAGTTCCTCGAGGACAGCGGCGCCTATTCGGCGCGAGTATTCGGGAGTCATGGTCCGGACCATAGAACCGCTCTGAATTATAGCCTTGTGGAAAAGACCATGGGCAGAGGGAGTGGCGAGGAGCATAGAAACCTTGCCCCCGCCACCCGACTGACCGAAGATGGTGACATTCGAGGCATCTCCGCCAAAAGATGCGATATTATCATGTACCCAATGAAGAGCGGCAACGAGATCGAGCAGACCCGCATTGCCTGATTTGGCGTATTTGTCACCGCAAACAGAGAGATCGAGAAAACCTAAAATATTTAAACGATGGTTTAAAGTAACAACCACAACATCTCCTTTCTTAGCAAGATTTGTGCCGTCGTAGCTCGGCAGCTCCTGTCCGGAGCCGGCGGAGAAACCTCCTCCGTGGAGCCATACCATGACGGGGCGTTTCTTTCCGTCGTTGATACCGGGCGTCCAGACATTGACGCGAAGACAATCCTCGTCGGGGTATCCGTCATCCCAGTCGAAGGCGAATGCCTGCTCGTCGCTGTACCAGCCCATGCGTTTGCCCTGAGGACACGTAGGACCGTAAGCACGACTGCTGCGGACACCTTCCCATTTGTCCGGCGGTTCCGGAGCCATGAACCGTTCTGCCTTGGCATAAGGAATACCTTTGAAAATATTGATGCCGTCTTGCCTGTAACCGGCAACTTTACCGTAGGTGGTTTCGGCAATCGCAGTCCGAGAGTCAGCTTCAACGCTACCTATATTATAGGAGCTGCTGTTTTTACTCTTCGCTGCCGTTCCGCAGGCTGCGACAAGCAGAGCCGCGATAACTGCTGATGTCAGTATTAGTTTTTTCATGAGATAAGACTGGTATATTTTATGTATGTTAGTACGGATGCAAAATTATAGCGGATAAACGCGACCGGCATTTTGATATATTCAAAAGTTTTTCGGGAATGTAAAAGGAGCTTTTCTATATGTTCAAATGTTTTCGTATTTGTTCAAATATGTTGAACAGCAGATAATTTTAATTAAAAACCTTGTATCTTTGCAAAGAATCTTAACGCCGGGAATTCCCGCAAGCCATGAAGAAAATATTAGTCTGCATCTTACTGACATGTCTGCTCGCGTCCTGTTCGGGAAGCGGACAAAAAGACCATATTACATATCTTGTCGAAAGTCCGGTGATAGCCGACGACCTGTCGAACAAAATTGTCAACGCAATAGCCGAGGACGCCAAGGGACATATATGGATTGGCACATTCCGGGGTCTCAACAAATACGACGTACACGAATTCCACCAGTATTTCTGCACCGACGACTCCCTCGACCTGCCGGACAATCAAATAAGGGACATTATGCTCGACTCCCGGGGCAACCTGTGGATATCGACGGTGAACGGTGTCTGCGTCTATACCGACAAGGACACGTTCCGCCGTATTCCGATGAATTGCAATAACCGCAACGGCGCGCAGATTCTCGAGAAC
This sequence comes from Muribaculaceae bacterium, assembly GCA_017937625.1. Classification (GTDB taxonomy): domain Bacteria; phylum Bacteroidota; class Bacteroidia; order Bacteroidales; family Muribaculaceae; genus CAG-873. Next base: position 6,346 of record JAGBDG010000029.1, read on the forward strand.
CATACGGGAAGGATATATCTGAATCTTATCCACCAGCTTATGGTGTATAACAAAGAAAAAGACGAGTTCGACATGGTTTTCCAGGATTTCGACCCTCAGCACTCGTTCAACACAAAATGCTTCATCGACCCCGGAGACAAGCTCTGGGCAGCGACCTCGAGGAGTCTGCGTCGTTACGATTCAGAAACTGCCGCGCTCGAAGATTCCATACCTCTGAAAGGCTATCCGTGGTACTTCTTCATGGAAAAGTCCGGTATGTTGTGGATGTGCGGCAACGAGGGCATTCAGCTCTACGATACGGCAAAAAGACAGTTCGTCGAAGTCTCCGAGACATTGTCGAAACATCCGTTGCTGTCGCGCTCCGCCATAAGCCTGATACATCCTTACGCAAACAATTGCCTGCTTCTATGCACAGACATGTACGGACTCTTCGTGTACAACTTCATTGAGGACACAGTTATCCATCAGGATGAAAGCGGCTTTCCCTTCGAAGCGCCTTCTTTCAAGATTTCCACAATGTACACCGATTCTCGAGATAACCTTTGGATAGGGTCTGAGGACCAGGGATATACGGTAAGATACAACTATAAGGAAAAGTTCAATACCGACAACTATCTCGCGTCGCAGTTCAAGAATATTTCGGTAATATCAGTAACGTCGGACGAGCGTGGCAACATGTGGATATCGACCAAGTCCGACGGTCTGTATATCTACAACCGGAACAGCAGAAACATGAAGCACGTCACACCGCAGAATCTTTTAGGCAGCGGCTATAAAAATAATAGAGGAGTAGGGTATGTGTTGATTGACGGCAATGACATCTGGCTGACTCTGCCAATTGCAAACAAGGTACTTGAATGCAAGTATGCTGACGACAGACTTGATGTGATAAAGGCATACGACATATTCATGCCCATGTCGCTAACGAGAGACAGCAGAGGAACGATATGGACAAGCACAGCCGGTTCGTTCGTTGCCGGTCATCGCCGCGGATCAGAAGCATTCGAGGCAATTACGCCTTTTCCTCATCAACCGACATTCATCCCGAGCATCATTCCGGTCAAGGGCGGAAAAATACTTGCTTCAGCATTCTATAACCCTCTGAAACTAATAGATGAAAAGACATGGAAGGTATCGGACACGGACTTCGGAGGAGAAAAACTGAATGCGGCGATCAAGCGGTCCGTCTTTATCCCGACTGCGGTCAAGCAGGACAGCAAGGGCGATATATGGATAGGGACGATAAGCAACGGACTGCTGCGGTACCGCGAGGGAGCGGATTCGATAGAACACATTAAAGGCACACCTTGTCTCGACATATCCGGCATAGAGGAAGACCGCCAGGGAAACATCTGGGTATCGACACAATACGGTCTCGGCAAATATGACAGGACGTCCGGAGAGTTTACGAACTACTATGCAGCGGACGGAATAGGCGGCAATCAGTTCTACGAACGCTCATCGTGCTCGCTTGATGACGGGACGCTCGTGTTCGGCGGCACTCACGGTCTTACCATATTCAATCCGATGGACGTGAGCACCAAGCGTACGATACCGTTGCTGTTCGAAGATCTCAAGATTCACAATATCCCGGTTCGTCCTCAAGACGGAAGAAACATAGACAAGCATCTCTCATACAGTCCTGACATCCATCTTGACTATGACGAGAACGGTTTCAGCATCTCTTTTGCAGCCCTCGACTACAGCGAGCACGAACGCGTGCATTACTACTACATGATGGAGGGCTTCGACAAATACTGGATCGACGCCCACAACAACCGCGAGGTGTACTATGCCAATCTTCCTGCGGGCTCGTACACATTCAAAGTAAAGGTGACGAACAACAACCGAAGTATTGTCGAGACCGAAAACTCCATTCGGGTGATTATCCGTCCGGCTCCGTGGCTGTCATGGTGGGCATGGTGCATCTATATCCTTATCGCGTTGGTCGTAGGCGGTTTCATCGTGCGCCTTCGTCACAGAATAAAACTCGAAAAAGAAGCCGCAAGGCGCTCCGAACTTGAAAAAGAGCAGGAACAGCGCGTCAACAAGATGAACATGAGTTTCTTCGCAAATGTGTCGCACGAGTTCCGCACGCCGCTGACAATGATAGCCGGTCCGGTGGCACAACTCTGCGAGAGTCCGGGACTGAGCAAGGAAAACAAGCAGATTCTCACCATAGTGCAGCGAAGCATCAGCCGTATGTTCAGGCTCGTGAACCAGCTCATGGACTTCAACAAACTCGAGAACGACACGCTGCGTCTGAGCGTAAGACGCACCGACATCATTTCCACACTTCAGCAGTCGCTCGACATCTACAGGATGAATGCGGCAGAAAAAGGCATAAGCCTCAACACACACGGTCTCGAAGACACGTTCCTGATGATGCTCGACGTTGACAAATTTGAGAAAATCATTGCCAACCTTATGTCGAACGCGTTGAAATTCACCAAGAAAGGGGGCAAAGTAGACGTAAGTCTTGATGTGGTGGGCTCTGAAGACGCTCGTAAGATTGCAAATCTTCCTGACGCGCCCGAAGGCACGCAATATGTGAAAGTTACTGTCGCCGACACTGGCAACGGCATACCGGAGGAACAGCTTGAAAAGATATTCCTTCGTTATTATCAGCTTGACAACCAGATGCAAGGAACCTACTCGTGGGGAACAGGCATCGGACTATACTATGCCCGAAGCCTCGCGCGTCTGCACCATGGCGAACTTGTCGCGTCGAACAAGACCGAGGGCATGGGAGCGGTGTTCACCCTTCTGCTCCCTGTCGGTGACTCGGCGTACACAGATGACGAACGCAACGCGCTTGATGAAGAACAGCCAAAGATATATGCGGCAGCAAGAAATACCGGCACGGAGAACCGTGATGAAACCGACGAGGCAGACAAGCCGACAGTTCTTGTGGTCGATGACGACTCGGAGGTAGTGCATTATCTCCGCACTCTTCTTTCGCCCTACTATCACGTAATATGCCGTTTCGACGCAGAGAGCGCCTACAAGACGATGAGCGAGGAAGAACCCGACCTCGTGCTGAGCGATGTCGCGATGCCCGGCGAAACGGGTTATGAACTTTGCCGGAGAGTGAAAGACGACATGCAGCTCTGCCACATTCCGGTGGTACTCCTGACAGCAATGGCTACGGTAGAGAATCAGGTCGAAGGTCTTGACACGGGCGCTGACGCATACGTGACCAAGCCGTTCGAGCCGACATACCTTCTTGCCTTGATAAAATCGCAGCTGAAAAACCGCGAGAAAGTGCGCAGCCTTCTGAACCGGTCGACACAGACCGACAAGATTTCGGCCGACATTCTTTCGCCCCAGGACAAGGAATTCATGACGGAGCTTTACCGGCTCATGGAGAGCGAGCTGTCGAATCCGGAACTTGATGTTGCGAGGATGACGGAACTTATGAAGATTTCCCGCACGAAATTCTACTACAAAGTGAAAGGACTTACGGGTCAGAATCCGAGTGTGTTCTTCAAGACCTATAAGCTCAACCGTGCCGCCGAGTTCCTGCGTGAAGGAAAGTACTCGGTTTCTGAAATAGCAGACATGACAGGTTTCAGCACACTGTCGCATTTTTCGACAAGCTTCAAAAAGCAATTCGGCGCCGCGCCGTCGGAATATGGCAAGTGACATTGCAATGTCGCGATTTTTCGCTAATTTTGCAGTCTGATAATATAAAGACAGTATGAAACCTACATTGTATATTCTTGCAGCCGGCATGGGCAGCCGCTACGGCGGTCTGAAGCAGCTGGACGGAGTCGGTCCTCAGGGACAGACCATAATGGACTATTCGATATACGACGCCATGCGTGCCGGTTTCGGCAAGGTGGTGTTCGTTATCCGCCACGATTTCGAGGACGCTTTCCGCAAGCAGATACTCTCGAAATACGAAGGTCATATCCCGACCGAAATCGTCTTCCAGTCGGTGGACGCGCTTCCCGAAGGATTCTCCGTACCCGAAGGTCGACAGAAGCCGTGGGGAACGAACCACGCCGTGTTAATGGCAGACGGAGTCATCAAAGAACCTTTCGCAGTAATCAATGCCGACGATTTCTACGGCAGGGACGCCTTCGAGGTTATCGCGAAATACCTTGAGGAAATCAAACCGGAAGACAAAGGACGCTACTGCATGGTGGCTTTCCGCCTCGGCAATACGATGACGGAAAACGGCTCGGTAAGCCGTGGTGTATGCACGGCAGACTGCAACGGCAAGCTGACGGATGTGGTAGAGCGTACGGCAATAGCCTACGACGACAACCACGACATTTTCTTCACCGACGCCGAGGGCAAGAAGCAGACACTTGACGCATCGACACCGGTGTCGATGAACTTCTGGGGTTTCACACCAGACTATTTTGATTTCAGCCGCCGCGAATTCGTGAAATTCCTCACAAAATACGCCGAGAAGCCCAAGAGCGAGTTCTTCATTCCTTCGGTTGTCGACAAGCTTGTGAAAAACGGCGAGGCTACAGTCGACGTGCTCGACACTACCTCGAAATGGTTCGGCGTGACATATTCGGAAGACCGTCCGACTGTAGTCGAGAATCTGCGCAAGCTCCACGAAGCCGGCGAGTATCCTGACAAACTCTTCTGAGAATGCGTTTTACCGTAGAAAGCTCTGCGCCGGGGACATCGGCTCGCGCCGGTCAGATCGAGACGGACCACGGAAAGATAGAGACGCCCATCTTCATGCCCGTCGGCACCGCCGGCGCAGTAAAGGGTGTTCATATCCATGAGCTGCGCGACGACATCAAAGCACAGATTATTCTCGGCAACACATATCATCTCTACCTCCGTCCGGGCATGGACGTTATCCGGCAGGCGGGCGGTCTGCACCGCTTCAACGGCTGGGAACGTCCCATTCTGACGGACAGCGGCGGCTTTCAGGTGTTCTCGCTGAGCTCCAACCGCAAACTCACGGAAGAAGGCGCGCATTTCCGCAGCCATATCGACGGCTCGAAGCACCTGTTCACGCCGGAAAACGTCGTGGACATACAGAGGACAATAGGCTCGGACATAATGATGGCTCTGGACGAGTGTGCGCCCGGAACATCGGACCGTACATATACCCGAAAATCGCTCGACCTCACAAAGCGCTGGCTCGAGCGGGGATGGAAACACTACAAGGAGACGGAGCCTCTTTACGGTCACTATCAGTCGTACTTCCCTATCGTTCAGGGATGCACCTACGAGGACATGCGCCGCGAGGCTGCGGAGCACGCCAAAGGTCTTGACGCGGACGGCTACGCCATAGGCGGTCTTGCCGTGGGTGAACCCGCCGAGGTGATGTACGAGATGATAAATGTTGTCAACGACATACTGCCGGAGGACAAACCGCGCTACCTTATGGGCGTTGGCACACCTGTGAATATTCTCGAGGCTATAGATCGCGGTGTCGACATGATGGACTGCGTGATGCCTACCCGCAACGGCCGCAACGGTATGCTGTTCACGCCGGAGGGAACGATGAACATGCGCAACCAGAAGTGGGCGAAGGATTTCTCGCCGTTGTGGGAGGGCGGTCCTTCGCTGGTCGACAACGTATATACGAAAGCTTACGTCCGCCATCTGTTCATCGCCAACGAAATCCTCGCGATGCAGATAGCGTCGATCCATAATCTTGCTTTCTATCTGTGGCTTGTCGGCGAGGCGCGCAGACGCATCAAGGACGGCACTTTCGCCGGATGGAAAGCCGAGATGGTGCAAAAACTGATGAGAAGACTCTGACAGGATGTTCAAGATTCTCGACCGATACATAATCAGGAAGTTCCTCGGAACGTATGTCTTCGCCATAGTGCTGCTGCTTGCCATCGTGGTGATGTTCGACATCAACGAGAAGCTTGACGCTTTCATCAAGGCTCCGCTGAAAGCTACAATCTTCGACTACTTCTTCAACTTCCTGCCATACTTCGCCAACCAGTTCTCGCCCCTCTTCACGTTCATCGCGGTCATCTTCTTCACGTCGAAGCTCGCGGGCAACAGCGAGATTATAGCCATGCTGTCGACCGGCATGAGTTTCAACAGGCTCATGCGCCCGTATCTGGTTTCGGCTGCGGTAATCGCGGCGTTCACCTACGTGCTGAGCGCATACGTCATTCCTCCGGCGAACGTCAAGCGCATCGACTATCAGAACACATACGTCAAGAACAAGCGTGTGGACTACGGAGCCAACATCATGCTGATGGTGTCGCCCGGTCAGATAGCCTACATGAGCAGATACGACAACCTGTCGAAAACGGGCTACCGCTTCTCGCTGGAGTCGTTCGACGAGAACAAAAAGCTCGTGTCGCGCCTGACAGCACAGTCGATAAAGTGGGACACACTCTACAGCTGGCGTGTCCAGGAATACGTCAAGCGTGATTTCCGCGACAACCGCGAATATATCACCAAGGGACATCAGCTCGACACGACAATAGCTTTCGAGCCGCGAGACTTCCTCATCTCTACGGTCGACCATGAGAAGATGACCTCGCCCGAACTTGCCGAATATATCTACCGGCAGAAGAACCGCGGCGTAGCCAACATCAAGTCATTCGAGGTGGAGCAGCAGAGGCGCATAGCCATGACCGCCGCCGCGTTTATCCTGACTATCATAGGCATGACGCTGTCGGTGAAGAAGGTCAAGGGCGGCATGGGTCTCAACATAGGCATAGGTCTGGTGCTGAGTTTCAGCTATATTCTTTTCATGACCATCACGCAGACGTTCGCTCTGTCGGGTCTGACGTCACCGTTCGTCGCCATGTGGATTCCCAACTTCATTTACATGATAATTGCCGTGATACTGTACCGACGCGCATCTCACGGATAGAACTTACAGACATGAAATTCCGATACTGTCCCGACTGCGGTACTGAACTCGAACTTCGCCAGCTTGGCGACGAAAAGGACGTGCCCTGGTGCACCGTGTGCGACAAGCCATGGTTCCCTGTGTTCCCAGCAGCAATAATCGCCCTTGTCTATGACGAGGACAACAACGTGCTCCTGCTTCGCCAGAACTATATAAGCACGCAGTTCCGCAACCTTGTGAGCGGCTATATCGTTCCCGGCGAGAGAGCGGAAGAGACCATGCTCAGGGAGATAAAGGAAGAGACCGGACTTGACGTCGAGGAATGGAAACTGCGAGGGACATGGTGGTTTGCGCGCAAGGATATGATGATGATAGGCTTCACAGCGCGTGTCAGACGTGCGCCGCTGCATCTTTCGACAGAGGTAGACGGGGCGTCGTGGCATAGCGCGAAAGAGGCGCTGACACTTGTACATCAGCGTCCCGAAAGTGTTTCAAGAATCCTTACGCAACTATTTGCAGACGAGCTGAATATTTCCCTATGAACGGCATGCATTCATTGACATCTAAGCCTCGTTTCGAGATACTTGACGGACTCCGTGGTGTGGCGGCGCTTATTGTAGTCGCTTTCCACATTTTCGAGATCCACTCCGGGGGTCCTGCGTTGCAGATAATCAATCACGGCTATCTTGCCGTCGACTTTTTCTTCGCACTCTCTGGTTTTGTCATAGGATATGCCTATGACAGCCGTTGGGGGAGTGGCATGACTCTTAAGGATTTTGCGAAACGCCGTCTCATACGCCTGCAACCGATGGTTCTGATGGGCGCGACATTAGGCATGATGGTCTATTATTTCGGACTTGCGAGAATAGACACGACCACAATAGGGATGCTTCTTGTGGTATGGGCGCTGAGCTGCCTTATGATACCCACGACTTCGTCGCTCGACATACGCGGATGGGGAGAGGGTTATTCTCTCGACGGACCGCAATGGTCACTCGCTTTCGAATACATTGCCAATCTGCTGTATGCATTGGTAATCAGGTATTTCCCTTTGTGGTTGCTCGGGCTGTTTGTCGCCTGTGCGGCACTGCTCTCGGTAGATGTGGCGCTCAATGTCGATGTCTTTGGTCTGCTTGCTGACCGCACCGCCGAAAGGTATACGCTTATCGGCGGATGGTCGCTGGATCCAAGGCAGCTGTATGTCGGAACGACACGTCTGCTGTATCCTTTTTTTGCCGGTCTGCTCGTTTACCGACTCGGACTGAGAATAAAAGTGCGCGGCGCTTTCTTCCTGTGTTCCCTGACGGTTGCGGCGGTTCTGCTGATGCCGCGTGTCGGGCTCTCCGACTACCATTGGTCGAACGGTCTTTACGAGCTTGTCTGTGTGCTGCTGATTTTTCCTGCCGTTCTCATGACCGGAGCGGGAGCCGGACATATAGGAAGACGCACTACGGCGCTTTGCAGGTGGCTCGGTCGTATATCTTATCCGTTGTATATTACGCATTATCCCCTCATTTATATACTTTTCGAGTGGACTTTCAAACACAAGGAAATGCCTCTGTCAGTACATATTTTCAATGGCGTGGCTGTTTTTCTGCTGTCGCTGGGCGTGGCATACTCATGCGAACGCCTCTATGATTTCCCTGTGCGTAAATGGCTGTCGGACCGCTTCCTTCGTAAAACGAAAAAATCGGTCTGATCCGATGTTATTCTACAATTATCAGAAATTGTAGCCGATACCGAATGAAGAGCGGTGTTCTTTGAATTTCATTTCCGAATCTTTCAGCATATTCACCAAGCCGCTCATACAAGTCACGTCGAAGTAAAAGTGACCGCTTGAGAGTCTGATGCCCGCGTTCCAGAGTATATTTACGCGTTTCATGCCTCCATCGTCACCATATACACTTTCCGAGCTTTCAATATTATGACCTTTAATACACTCTTTTGCTGAAAAGCCGACCTCAAGTTCGGGTCCTGTGAAAACAGAAAGAGACAAACCCTCCAGAATATCGAAATGATAACCTAACATGAGAGGCACTCGCATACCGAACTTCCTTATCGACAGGCTGTTGAGAATTATATCATCTTGTATAACCTCTAACCAGTCCTTCTTCATCGAGTAGGCACCATAGAAAAGCTTAAGTCCCGGCTCGATATAAAAGTTTGCGACAACAGGCAGGTTGAATATGCCGCCGAACTCAAAGCCGCTTCCGCCTCTGAAAAAGTCGAATTTCACATCTTCGAAATCGATATTGCCGGGACACGTCATGTCATATGCAATACGTACTCCAAAATAAGGCTTGTTGTCAGGATTATTGAAGACATGGTCTTGAGCTGCCATTGAAACACACGCCAATGTGAACAGAATTGCGGAAATGATTAGTTTTTTCATAGTATTGTCTGTTGGTTGTACATTATTGTTGTTCGCCGAAATGACTGCCCAAATCGGTCATCCGATTGAATGCCGTTCCGTGCGCAAATATAACTAAAATGCGGCACATGTCAACAGGTGCCTGCCATAATTTTTCTCTGCGGCAGTGGCGCTGCATAAAAAAAAGCCGACAGAGACCCTTTGCTGTATCTCTGCCGGCGCCGAAATACCTGATATGGGCTATATTCCGTAATCGGGATTATCGAGTATCGAATTATAATAGTCCTTTACGTCTTTCCAGTGATAGAACGGAGCGCAGTCGGTTGTCACCGGTACCTTCACTTCTCTTTCGTTCAGCATGAATTTAACCAGAACGTCGCCTGACTTGTTGCGGAAAAAGACTATCTGTATGTTTCCCGCCATGGGTGAAATCTTGAAGTCGCTGTACACCTCATGCAGGCGGTATGGATCGTCGCATGCCGCATCGCAGTTCTCGATGTGGAGCAGCCCTGCAAGCGGAATCAGGTTGCCGTCGTGACCGAAACGGAAGTCGCCTCCGTTGCCGTGGCGCTCAATGACAGCGTCGGCACACGACAGAATGTTACGCAGCAGAGGCTTGGCATTGTCAAGCAGCATGCCGTGCGCCATAGGATGGTTGGAGTTCCGTACATAGAAACTGTAGTTGAACGACCGCCACAGGTCGAACAGTTCCTCCGGCGTGAATATGTCGGTAAACCGTTCGTCGCATTCCATATTCTGCATATCGACAGCCACCCAGTAGAGCCCCCACATCAGTTCATGAGGATTGACATTGCGGAGAACGAACAGCGAGTCGCTGAACAGC
>JAGBDG010000284.1 GCA_017937625.1 Muribaculaceae bacterium
ATTGTGGTGATTCTCGAGAGGAATTCCGAAAAATTCGCAAAGCATATCAAGTGATTTCGAGGGACACATGCCCCGCGGAATGCTTTTGCGTGCTGCCGCGAGAGTGCAGAAGAAACGTTCGGGCTCGTCAAGACCGTAGATGCGGCAGGCGGCGCGGATACAGCCCGAATCGAATGGCGCGTTATGAGCCACAAGCGGGAGGGAACCTATCCATTCGCTCCATTCTTTCCATACAGTGCCGAAAGATGGAGCGTTCCATGTGTCCTCGTCGGTAATGCCGTGGACAGCCACACAATATCGCGCATACCAATCTGGCTCGGGATGTATTAAGGAATACCGACTGTCGACAATGACACCGTCGATTACCTTTACGGCGCCTATGGCACAGATGCTGGAGCGCTCGTTGTTTGCCGTCTCTACATCGACGGCGACGAAGTTATCCATTGGCGAGAAGCTCCTGTGCCTTCGATGCGACCTCCTCCATGAGCCAGCGGGGAGTGGACGTGGCGCCGCATATACCTATGGACGAAGCGCCGCTGAGCCATTCCGTCTTGAGCTCGTCGGGATTTCCCAGGAGATAGGTGCGGCTGTTCTCGGCAAGACACTGGTTGAACAGGACCTTGCCGTTGCTGCTCTTGGCTCCGGCGACAAAAAGCACGACATCCTTTCCGCGTACAAAAGAACGGAGATGCCCCACACGGTTGGCGACCTGACGGCAGATTGTGTCGTACGAAACGAAACGGACGCCAGGCGACTTGCGGCGCTCGATCTCGCTGATGATGTCGCTGAATCCTTCCAGAGGCTTTGTGGTCTGCGAGAAAAGGTCGATGTCGCGATTGAAGTCCACCTTGTAGAGGTCGTCGGCACTTTCAATGACAATGGCGTCGCCGTTGGTCTGACCCACGAGCCCGTTCACCTCGGCGTGCCCTATCTTGCCGTATATGACAATCTGCGCTCCGGCGCCCTCGCGGTCGTAGTCAGCCTTTATGCGCTGCTGCAGACGGAGAACCACGGGGCATGTGGCGTCGATAATCTCTATATTGTTCCGTCGGGCTATCTCGTAAGTCTCCGGGGGCTCGCCATGAGCGCGGAGAAGCACACGGACGTTACGCAGGTCGGCAAGCTCCTCGTGGGTAATCGTTACAAGTCCTTTCCGCTGGAGGCGCTCAACCTCGGCTGAATTGTGTACTATGTCGCCGAGGCAGTAAAGCGTGCCGCCTTTAGCAAGCTCTTCCTCGGCTTTTCTGATGGCGGTGACAACACCGAAGCAGAAACCGGATTCCTTGTCTATCTCTATGTCAGCCACGGTTCAGAGCCTTGTGAAATTCATTCAGAAGCCAAGCGTCCTGCTCCTCAAGCGACATTCCCGAGTTGTCAAGCGACACGGCGTCGGCGGCGCGGCGCAGCGGGCTTTCCTCTCGCGTGGTGTCGATATGGTCGCGATGCACAACGTTGGCGAGGACATCCTCGTAGCTTACCTGCGAGCCTTTGTCGACAAGTTCCTTGAAACGCCGCATGGCGCGGGTCTCTGCAGATGCGTCGACGAAAATCTTAAGCTCCGCGTCGGGGAAGACAACGGTACCGATGTCGCGACCGTCCATGACTATGCCGCGCTCGGCGCCCATAGCCTTCTGCATTGCCACAAGAGCCTTTCGGACGGCACCGATAGCTGCTACCGACGACACAGCGTTCGAGACGCGCAGGCGGCGAATCTCGCCCTCGACGTCGTTGCCGTTGAGTATGGTATGCTGCGTGCCGTCAGGCTGAGGGGTGAAATCTACATGAATATCGGGAAGAACGGCTACCACGGCTTCCACATCGGGATTACCCTGGGCGTCGAAAAGACCCTTGTCGAGGGCATAGAGGGTTACGGCGCGGTACATGGCGCCGGAATCGATGTAGCGGTATCCGACAGCGGAAGCGAGGCGTCGGGCCATGGTGCTCTTGCCGGACGAGGAAAAACCGTCGATAGCTACTATAATAGGATTTGTATTGTTCACGTCAGTGGAGTATATCGTTGAAATTCATTGATAGGTTGAGCATGAAAGTGGTGGCTCCGGTGTGCGGCTGCGCAAGAGCGACAGAGACGCCGAAGTTGCGGACCTTGATGCCGCCGCCGAGTGAGAAACCCGAAATGAAACTGCGGGAATAAGTACTCATGTCGGTTCGCGACTTGTAGTTGTAGCCCAGGGATATGTAATAGTTAGGACTGGAAATGAGGTCGACGCCGAAAATAAGATGACGGAAGAGATTGGAGCTGAACTTGTCCTTGACCACGGGTTCGTCCGACGATGTCCCGTCGCCCGACTCGACGTATGGAAGATGCCATTTGGTAAGATTCCATGCGGTTATGGAAAAACGCAGCGGAAAATTGGCGAACGACTGCGACCAGCCGATACGGACGTCGAAAGGCAATCGGTCGTAAGACTCGTTGAATCGTTTGAGCTGACCGCCCATGTTGGCGAGGACAAGCGAGAGCGAGAGGTCGCGGTCCGGGTCGTAGTAGTTGATGCCGGCGTCGGTAGATACGGCGAAGGCAGTGTAGTCGGCATAGGAACTGTAGACGCCGCGAAGTGCGATGCCGCCGCGGAGGTACCCGGTGATGTCATGGGAGTACATGGCACCGAAAGTGAGATCTTTCGGAGAGAAAGAGCCGACGATGGATCCGTCGGGAGTGGTTTCCTTCATCGAGCCATAACCGAAATAGCGCATCTCGGCAGCCCATGCGCCGTGTTCGCCGGCGGCATGACCGTAGCGGACGCCGGCAAAATTGGATCCTCCGACATAGTGCATGTAGTTCAGCGAGAGCATGCCGCTCATCTCTCCGCCGAGGAGCGCCGGATTCTGGTCGACGGTGCTTATGTCGTCGTCCACAAGGCTGATGTTGACGCCGCCGAGTCCGTAGATTTTGGCGGATGAAGTGACGTTCAGTAAGTTATACGCCGAATTGTTCTCCTGAGCCGCGAGCAGAGGAGCTGCCGTGAGAAGAAGGACTGTGACGTACGGACGTATGATGCGGAGTATATTCATCTTTGGCGCGGTAGCCTTTTTGTATTGCAAAGTTAAACAGATATTATCATAACGCCAAATTTAGCCGCCTATTGTTAGAGAGCGTTTCAAAAAGTATGCCGGGTAATTTTCGCGGGTTGACGAAATTTCGTACTTTTGCAGATGCATGGCAAATTCGTGCCATCGAACAAATATGTACAGAAAAGGCAAATTATATTTCCGCTACGGCACAATGGGCTCGGCAAAGACCGCATTGCTGCTGACGACAGCATATAACTTCGAGGAACGACACATGGACTACATGTGCCTCAAACCGGTTATCGACACCCGAGAATCGAAAAACGTGATACGCTCGCGCATAGGCATAGAGCGCGAGTGCGGATGGATTTACAACAACACAAACCTCTACGAACTCGCACGCAGCCTCTACAAAAGCGGACGCTTCATCGAGTGGTTCCTTATCGACGAGGCGCAGTTCCTCACCGAAGCGCAGGTCGACCAGCTTGCACGGGTTGTCGACGACATGGGATGCAACGTTATATGCTACGGGTTGCGCACCGACTTCAAGACACGGCTCTTCGAGGGCTCGCGCAGGCTCTTCGAGATTGCCGACACCATCGACGAGATAAAGTCGACCTGCAATTGCGGACGCAAGACCATTGTCAACGCCCGTATCGACGCCAACGGCAACTTCGTCGAGGAAGGCGCCCAGGTGGAGATAGGCGGCGACGACCGCTACGTTGCAGTATGCCGCAAATGCTGGCGCAACAAGCGCATAGAGCAAAGCCGCCGCGGCGCGCTGCCCCTCGATTTTGAAGAAGAAGAAAACGAAACGATATCAGCAGAAGCAAGATGATACTCAGCCTCATAACCGACAGCGACCGATACGCCTGCATATCGGAAGGACTCGCAACCGCCTTCGAATGGCTGCGAAGCTTCAAACCGGAGGATTTCGTCAAAGGCAAGACCGTCATCGGCACATGCGGCGACTCAGAGATATACGTCAACGGCGAGGAGCCCGCTCTACTGCCGCGCGAGAAAGCGAGCCTTGAGTCGCACCGACGCTACATCGACATACACGTACCTCTCAAAGGCACGGAGATAATAGGCTGGGCACCCGTAGAGAGCCTCAAGCACAAGCGCGAGGAATATGACGCCGACCGTGATGTCGCTTTCTACGGCGACGCCGCCCACAGCCTTCTCCACGTGAAAGTCGGGCAGATGGCAGTGTTCTTCCCCGAGGACGCCCATGCGCCCAACATCGGTCTGGGCAACCACCGCAAGCTCTGTATTAAAATTCCTCTCCAGTAAAGCACAAGAATCATGCGACGCATATTCAGCATAACATGCCTTCTCGCCCTGCTCGCAGCAGGCATAGTCTTCGCCTCAGGCAACTCTGAAGCAGGCGGCAGCCACGTTAAGCTCAGCCCCGAGACGCTCAACTACAAGGTGATGTTCAAGTGGGGACTTATCAACAAACGCGCCGGTACGGCAACGCTTACCCTCACCAAAGGTCCGAAGGAATACCATTCCATGCTTGCGGCGCACTCCGAGCCGTGGGCCGACCGCATCTACAAGGTGCGCGACACGCTGATCGGCCGTATGTCGTTGGATAATTTCAAACCGCTCTACTACGAGAAAATAGCGCACGAGTCCAACGAGTTCAAGCACGATGTCGTCAAATACGACTACACGGGATATCCTCCGCTGACGGCTGCCGACTGCATAAGAAAGGTTGTGAAGAAAGGTGAGCTCATACGCGACGAGACGCGTCGCCTCGAAAGCGAGAACAAGACCGTCGATATGCTTACGTCGTTCTACTACATGCGCACTCTGCCCTTCCAGGACTGGCTGCCCGGTCACACCGACGAGACAGACATCTTCTCCGGCAAGCAGAAAGAGAGACTGTCGATTGTGTACCACGGCGAGACCGACATTATAATCGACAACAAAAAGCACCGTGCCTACCATATCACCTTCAAGTTCACCAGCAAGGGAGGCAAAAAGTCGTCGGACGACATGGAGGCATGGATTTCAACCGACAGCGCGCGCATACCGCTTAAAATGGAAGGCAAGCTTCCCATCGGAAAGGTTCACTGTATTTACATAGGTGAATAATAATGGCTGACAACTATCTCGAGAACAAGATGGAAGAATACCGCCGCACCTCTCCGCGGCGCACTTCCCGCCTGACGCCCTCGGGACGCAAGCCCGGCTTTGCCCTCCTGCCATTCGACATCACGGCTGCGCTTGTCACAACAGAACGTATAGACCATACCACCGAGGCTGTTATCTCAGAACTCCGAGGCACCGGCTGCCATGTGGCGCTTGTCTGCGCGGCACCAGAAGC
The DNA here is from genome assembly GCA_017937625.1 of Muribaculaceae bacterium. GTDB lineage: Bacteria > Bacteroidota > Bacteroidia > Bacteroidales > Muribaculaceae > CAG-873. The sequence continues at coordinate 5,360 of JAGBDG010000284.1, forward strand.
CGCTAAAGCTGCTCAGAGACTCTCGTGTGTCTTCATTCCGCCGAGCCACGACTGCATGCGTCTCGCCGCAAAGGCTATCGGGGAGCCCGGTCTAAGGATAAACATCGCTGCAGATCGCATCGAAGTGACGACTGAATCCGGAACAAGCGTGATAAGAGCGTCAGAGGACACCGACACCGATACTTTTGCCCAACGTTCCGCACAAACCGTAGTGTGGCTTGCGCTTCCGCTCTCACGTATGTATATAAAACGAGATATTACACTTTAGCCGAAAAGGATGCGGAAAGCATCGGCGACTTTGGCTGCTTCGTGAAGACGTATCGTCAGCTTGGATGTGTCTACGCCTTTCAGGTTGCCTTCGGGGATAATCATGTCGGTCATGCCGAGCTTCTCAGCCTCGCTGATCCGCTGCTCCATGCGCGTGACAGGACGAATCTCGCCGGTCAGACCAACCTCACCTGCCATACACCATCCCCCCTGTATGGGAATGTCGACATTGCTCGACAGAATCGCCGCTATGACGGCAAGGTCGAGAGCCGGATCGCTGACTTTAAGCCCCCCGGCAATGTTCAGAAAGACATCTTTGGCGCCGAGCTTGAAACCGACGCGCTTTTCGAGAACCGCGAGCAACATGTTGGTGCGTTTGGCGTCGAAACCGGTTACCGAGCGCTGTGGAGTGCCGTACGCAGCGGTGCTTACGAGAGCCTGAA
>JAGBDG010000285.1 GCA_017937625.1 Muribaculaceae bacterium
ATAACGATTGATTTTCGGGAATATTTAATTTAGGATAACAATAATATTATTGAGCTGATTTTTTTGAGACTTTCATAACTGATAATCATTAACTATGAAAACATATCCAGACAAAGACAAGGCATTTCCGAACCCTGCGATTCCGAGCCTTTGCTACATAAAGAATGTGGTGAAGAATCCGAGAATCATTATTGGAGATTATACATATTACGATGACATCGACGGAGCCGACCGATTCGAGGAGCATGTCACGCATTTCTATGAATTCATCGGCGACAGGTTGATAATCGGAAACTTTTGCGCCATTGCCAAGGGAGTCGCCTTCGTTATGAACGGTGCCAACCATCGGATGGACTGCGCCACGACCTATCCTTTCTACATAATGGGAGGAGACTGGGGAAGTGCGATTGCTCCGGTAAATGATGAATTGCCGCTTAAAGGAGATACTGTTGTCGGCAACGATGTATGGATCGGGCAGAACGTGACAATCATGCCCGGCGTACATATAGGTGACGGAGCCATAATAGGCACAAATGCCACGGTTGCATCGGACATCCCGCCTTTTTCGATAGCCGTCGGCAATCCGGCAAAAGTCATGCGTCGCAGATTCGACGATGAAATGATAAACCTGCTGGAGCGTCTGCAATGGTGGAACCGTGCCATTGAAGAGGTTGATAAATTGATTCCTATACTCACAAATTCCGATATCGCCAAGGCAAAAAAAGAAATAGAAAAATATCTGCAGCGTGAGGAAAGATGAGTCTTGAGACATAGATTGAAATTTATTTTGCCGGAGATTTTTCAGTTGCAGAATTTATGTGTAATTTTGTGTGGTCTAAACCCACTCCGGATTTATGAAAAAACAAAGCCTGGTCGCAATCGACGACCTAAACCGGTCAGAAATCCTCGCATTGCTCGAGCGAGCCCGGTATTTCGAGCAGCACCCCAACAGCCACCTGCTTGAGGGCAAGGTGGTAGCGACGCTCTTTTTCGAGCCTTCCACACGCACACGTCTTAGTTTCGAAACCGCAGTCAACCGCCTGGGCGGCAGAGTCATCGGTTTTTCCGATGCAGCGACATCCAGTACATCAAAAGGCGAGACGCTCAACGACACCATCAAGATGGTATCGAACTATGCCGACCTCATCGTCATGAGACACCACCTCGAAGGCGCTGCACGCTATGCCTCGGAAATCGGCGGCGTACCCATCGTCAACGCCGGCGACGGCGCCAACCAGCATCCCTCGCAGACCATGCTCGACCTCTACTCCATCATGAAGACGCAGGGCAAGCTCGAGGGTCTGACCATCACCATGGTCGGCGACCTCAAGTACGGACGCACCGTCCACTCGCTGCTTCAGGCGCTCCGCTATTTCAAACCAGTGATGCACTTCGTTGCCTCGAAAGAGCTCGAAATGCCGCGCGAGTACATCCGCCTGTGCGAGGAAAACGGCATAGAGTACTACGAGCACACCGACTTCTCACCCGAGGTGATCGCCGCGAGCGACATCATCTACATGACCCGCGTGCAGCGCGAGCGCTTCCCCGACCTCGCCGAGTACGAGAAGGTGAAGAACCTCTACACCCTGCGCCGCAGCATGCTCGACGTAGCAAAGCCCAACATGCGCATCCTGCATCCCCTGCCCCGCGTCAACGAAATCGACCGTGACGTAGACGGCAGCACGCACGCATATTATTTCGAACAAGCCCGCAACGGTGTCTACGCACGTCAGGCTATCATAACAAACGCCCTTGGCATAGATCCTCTTGAAAAATGACATCCACAAAGACTGAACTTGCAGTAGCGGCTCTGCGCAACGGAACCGTCATCGACCATATACCGGCAAGCGCACTCTTCCGCGCCGTCCACATCCTCGGCATCGAGGACATGCCCAACCGCGTGACCATCGGCAACAACCTGCCCGGAAAGCACATGGAAAGCAAAGGCATCATCAAGATTGAAGGAGTGGAATTCGACCGCGACGTGCTCAACAAGATCGCCGTAGTCGCCCCGACGGCTACAATCAACATCATCCGCGACTACGCCGTAGCCGAGAAGCACCCCGTCGAGCTGCCCGAGACTCTCATCGGCACCGTCCGCTGCCCCAATCCGAAGTGCATCACCAACAACGAGCCCATGGACACGCGTTTCGACGTCACCGAGCGCTCCACTCCCATACTCCGCTGCCACTACTGCAACCACTGCGTCAGCGGCACCGAAGCAGAAATCATCTGATGAAACAAAACTGGAAGCCCGGAACGCTCGTCTATCCCGCCCCGGCGGTGCTCGTGACCTGCGGCAACGCCGAACGCTCCAATATGCTGACAGTGGCGTGGACCGGCACAATATGCACCAATCCCGCCATGCTCTACATATCGGTGCGCCCCGAGCGCTACAGCCACGGACTCATCCGCCAGAACATGCAGTTCACCGTCAACCTGACTACAGCCGGCATGGCTCGTGCCACCGATCTCTGCGGAGTTCGCTCCGGCGCAGACACGGACAAATGGAAACTTTCGGGTCTGACACCCTACCCCGGTGTCGCCGTCGAGTGCCCGGCAATAGCCGAGTCGCCCATCTCCATCGAGTGCCGCGTCAAGACGATAATGCCGCTCGGCAGCCACGACATGTTCATCGCCGAAGTTGTCAACGTGCTCGCCGACGAACGCTACTTCGAGGCAGACGGACGCTTCGACCTGCGGCGCGCCGGACTAATGAGCTACAGCCACGGAGCCTACTACGCCCAGGGAGAGCAGCTCGGGACTTTCGGATTCAGTGTAAAGAAAAAGAAATAACAAACCTCATTCACATTTTACAATATGCTTAAGGATACAGCAATTTTCGACCTCATCAACGCCGAACACCGCCGCCAGGCAGACGGCATAGAACTCATCGCTTCCGAAAACTATGTCAGCGACGAAGTGATGAAGGCAATGGGTTCATGCCTCACCAACAAATATGCAGAAGGATACCCAGGACACCGCTACTACGGCGGCTGTCAGGTAGTCGACCAGGTGGAATCGCTCGCCATAGAACGCGTCAAGCAGCTTTTCGGCGCAGAATACGCCAACGTACAGCCCCACTCGGGCGCACAGGCAAACATGGCTGTATTCATGGCATGTCTCAAGCCCGGCGACAAGTTCATCGGACTCAACCTGAGCCACGGCGGACACCTGAGCCACGGAAGCCCAGTGAACTTCTCCGGTCTGGTTTTCCACGCCCTTGAGTACAATGTGGACGCCGAGACTGGTCTCATCGACTACGACGCATTCGAGGAAACATGTCTGCGCGAACGTCCGAAGCTCATCATCGGCGGCGCCAGCGCCTACTCGCGCGAATGGGACTACGCCCGCATGCGCCGCGTTGCCGACGAAATCGGCGCCATCTACATGGTCGACATGGCACACCCCGCCGGTCTCATCGCAGCCGGACTTCTCGACAATCCTCTCAAATACGCCCATATCGTCACCTCGACTACCCACAAGACCCTCCGCGGTCCGCGCGGCGGCATCATCCTCATGGGTAAGGACTTCGTCAACCTCTGGGGCAAGAAGAGCCCCAAAGGCGAGCCGCGCATGATGTCGCAGCTCCTCGACTCCGCCGTATTCCCCGGCGTGCAGGGCGGTCCGCTCGAGCATGTCATCGCCGGCAAGGCTGTCGCCTTCCACGAGGCTCTGCAGCCCGAGTTCAAGACCTACCAGACCCAGGTACGCGACAACGCACACCGTCTCGCAGAATGCCTCAAGGACATGGGCTACAAGATCGTCTCGGGCGGCACCGACAACCACTGCATCCTTCTCGACCTCCGTACCAAGTTCCCCGACCTCACGGGCAAGGTAGCAGAGCGCGTGCTCGTGGAAGCCGACATCACCGCTAACAAGAACATGGTGCCCTTCGACAGCCGCTCGCCTTTCCAGACCTCCGGCATCCGTCTCGGTACCCCCGCCATAACGACCCGCGGTCTTAAACCCGAAGAAATGGGCGATATCGCCACGATGATAGACACTGTTCTCGCGGCTCCCGAAGACCGCGCCGGCATCGAGGCTGTCAAGAAAGCCGTCAACAAAATGATGGCAGACCGTCCTATCTTCGCATGGTAAGCAAAGATAACACCGGCGGCACAAGCCGCCATAAGGTAATAATCGTCGCCGCCGGTTCGGGAAACCGTTTCGGCGGCGATATTCCTAAACAGTTCGCGCTGCTTAAGGGCAGACCGGTGCTGATGCGCACTGTCGACGTGTTCAGGGAGTATCTTCCCGACGCCGACATCATTGTCGTGCTCTCGTCCTCGGAAATGTCGCGATGGGCTTCGATGTGCGCTGAATACGGCTTCGAAAGCCCGCGGATTGTGGCAGGCGGAGCGAGCCGCACCGAATCGGTACGCAACGCCCTCGCGGCAATCGCCGACTGCGCCGTAAGCGCCGACACGCTCGTGTTCATCCACGACGGCGCCCGTCCGCTGCTCACTGCGGCACTGCTGCACCGCGAGACAGAAGCTTTCGCCGACAGTTCCGTCGAAGCGCTCATACCTTACACTCCCCTCACCGACTCGCTGATGACAAACTGCCCGGACAACGCCGTGTCGGTCGACCGCAGCCGCTTCGTCGCCGTCCAGACTCCCCAGGTATTCCGCGCGTCGACAATCATCTCCGCCTACAACGCCATGCCTGCCGAGAGCACGCTCAGCGACGACGCTTCGGTCGTCAGCAAATATGCCGGAGCCGCAATCCACCTCGTCGAAGGCGAGGAAAGAAACATCAAGATCACATATCCTCTCGACCTGAAAATTGCCGGTCTGTACCTTGACGAATAGAATATGCTGTCGCTGAGGCGTTACGACATAAAATATATCAAAGGCATAGGACCGGGACGAGCCGGCGTACTCGGCTCTGAACTCGGGCTGCACACTGCGTACGACCTTCTGCATCATTTTCCGTCGAACTATATCGACCGCACGCGCATCTATACCGTCCGCGAGCTGTCGGCTATCCCCGAAAGCGACTACACACACATACAGATACGCGGACGCTTCATCACCTTCAACACCCTCGGCGAGGGCGCCAAGATGAGGCTTGTCGGGCTGTTCACCGACGGAACCGCCACTATCGAGGCTGTATGGTTCAAGGGTATACGCGAGGTGCGCAAGCGTGTGCGCGCCGGCGAGGAATACATACTTTTCGGCAAACCCTCGCGCTTCAACGGCAGCCTGCAGATGACGCATCCCGAGACCGACTCGCCCTCGGCTGTCGCGGCGGCAGGCAGCGTCCGAGCTGTATATCCCCTCACCGAACGACTCCGGCAGAAGAACATCGACAGCCGCGTGCTCCACACTGCGATAACGACATTCCTCGCCGGACTCAAGCGACCTCTCGCCGAGACTCTGCCGCCGTCGGTCATCAGTTCCGAGGGACTTATGAGACTGGACGAGGCAATCCGCGTAATCCACATGCCCAGCGACGCCGAAAAGCTCTCGCAGGCGCGACGCCGACTCAAGTTCGAGGAGCTTTTCTATATCCAGACCGACATGCTTCGCCGCTCGCGCAACCGCAAGGCTTCGGTCGCCGGCTATCCCATGCCGCGCATCGGTCAATGGTTCAACGACTTCTACCGCCGTTGCGTGCCGTTCGAGCCGACAGGAGCACAGAAAAGGGTCATCAAGGAGATACACGCCGACATTGCCCACGGCAAGCAGATGAACCGCCTCGTCCAGGGCGATGTAGGTTCGGGCAAGACTCTTGTGGCGCTCATGGCTATGCTGTTGGCAATCGACAACGGCTATCAGGCATGCATCATGGCGCCTACCGAAATCCTCGCCACGCAGCACTACGAGACCATCAGCGGCATGGCGGCGAAAATAGGGCTTAACATAAAGCTGCTGACTGGCTCGACAAGAACGAAAGAGCGCCGCATCATCGACGAGCAGCTGCGCGACGGAACGCTCCATATCCTTGTCGGTACGCATGCCGTCATCGAGGACCGCGTGGAATTCGCGCGGCTCGGACTTGTCGTAATCGACGAACAGCACCGCTTCGGCGTGGCGCAACGCGCAAGGCTCTGGAAAAAAAGCACGCTGCCGCCGCACGTACTTGTCATGACGGCGACACCCATCCCGCGCACCCTCGCCATGACCGTCTACGGTGACCTCGACGTATCGGTCATCGACGAGCTGCCGCCGGGACGCACGCCCGTGAGCACCATGCTGCGCTTCGACAAGCAGCGCGCGCAGGTGATGACAGCTGCAAAAAAACAGATTGAGCTGGGGCATCAGGTATACATAGTCTACCCCCTCGTGAAAGAGAACGAAAAGCTCGACCTCCGGAGCGTTGAGGAAGGATTCGAGGCGGCGACAGACTTTTTCGCACCTTTCAAGGTAGCGCTCGTCCACGGTCAGATGAAGCCGGCTGAGAAAGACGCGCAGATGGAGCTCTTCGTCACCAACAAGGCGCAGGTACTCGTCGCCACCACCGTAATCGAGGTAGGCGTCAACGTTCCGAATGCCACCACCATGATAATAGAGAACGCCGAGCGCTTCGGACTCTCGCAGCTCCACCAGCTCCGCGGACGCGTAGGGCGCGGCGCCGACCGCAGTTTCTGCATCCTAATGTCGAAATACGAGATTTCCGCCGACACGCGCAAGCGCCTCGACATAATGACCGACACCACCGACGGTTTCGTCATCGCCGAAGCCGACATGCAGATGCGCGGGCCCGGCGACATCGAGGGAACGGCACAGAGCGGTCTGCCCTTCGACCTCAAGATAGCGAATCTCGCCCTCGACGGAGCCGTAATACAGCAGGCACGCAAAGCCGCCGAACGCCTTCTCGACAGCGACCCAGCACTCACGGCACCCGAAAACCGCACTTTCGCAGCAGCGCTCGCCGCCATGCTCGACCGCACCACCGACTGGAGCCAAATCAGCTGACGGCACACTTTGAAATGTCCGGGATTATGTGTAATTTTGCAGAAAATTAAACATTTTCCCTTACAACTCATGCAGGAAAAAATCGTAATTCTGGATTTCGGCTCACAGACGACGCAGCTCATCGGACGCCGCATCCGTGAACTCAGCATCTACAGCGAGATTATTCCCTACAACAAATACCCCGTCGGACGCGAAGCCGAGGAAGGCATCATCGGCGTCATACTCTCGGGTAGCCCGCTGTCGGTGTATGACGACAAAGCTTTCAAAGTAAATTTCAGCGACTTCATCGGTCGTGTGCCCGTTCTCGGCATCTGCTACGGCGCGCAGCTCATGTCATACGAATTCGGCGGTGCCGTCGAACCCGCGCCCTCGCGCGAGTACGGACGCGCCCATCTGAGCTATATCGAGCCCGGCTGCCCGCTTTTCAAGGACATCCACGAAGGCGCCCAGGTATGGATGAGCCACGGCGACACCATCACACGCCTGCCCGAAGGCTTCCACAAGGTTGCGTCGACCGACGACGTCAACTTCGCAGCCTTCCAGGGACCGAAAGAACTCGGCAGCGTCTATGGCGTCCAGTTCCATCCCGAAGTTTTCCATAGCGAATGCGGCATGCAGTTGCTCGAGAATTTCGCTGTAGGTATCTGCGGGGCGTCGCGCTCGTGGAACACCGAGTCGTTCATCGAGATGACTGTTAGGGAACTCCGCGAAAAACTCGGCGACGACCGCGTGATTCTCGGTCTTAGCGGCGGCGTGGACTCCTCTGTAGCCGCTGTGCTTCTCAACCGCGCCATCGGTTCGAATCTTACCTGTATTTTCGTAGACCACGGCATGCTCCGCAAGAATGAGTTCGCCGACGTGCTCCGCGACTACGAGGGTCTCGGACTCAACGTGCGCGGCGTCGACGCTTCCGACCGTTTCTTCGCCGACCTCGCCGGCGTCACCGACCCCGAGCGCAAGCGCAAGATCATCGGCGCCGACTTCATAAAGGTGTTCGATGCCGAAGCTGCGAAGATCACCGATGCCCGCTGGCTTGCCCAGGGCACCATCTATCCCGACTGCATAGAGTCGCTGTCGATTACCGGCACGACCATCAAGAGCCACCATAACGTAGGCGGTCTGCCCGAGCGCATGAACCTTCAGCTCTGCGAGCCGCTCCGTCTTCTCTTCAAGGACGAGGTCCGCGCCGTAGGACGCGCGCTCGGAATGCCCGAGCACCTCATCAAGCGCCATCCATTCCCCGGACCCGGTCTTGCCGTGCGTATCCTCGGCGAGGTGACACGCGAGAAAGTGGGCATTCTTCAGGAAGCCGACCACATCTTCATCCAGGGGCTCCGCGACTGGGACCTCTACGACAAGGTATGGCAGGCTGGCGCGATTCTCCTGCCCGTTCAGAGCGTGGGCGTCATGGGTGACGAACGCACCTACGAGCGTGCAATTGCCCTGCGTGCCGTCACTTCGATGGACGCCATGACCGCCGACTGGGCGCATCTCCCCTACGAGTTCATGGCAAAGGTCAGCAACGAGATCATCAATAAAGTAAGAGGCGTCAACCGCGTCTGCTACGACATCTCCTCAAAACCGCCGGCAACCATCGAGTGGGAATAGATCTTAAAATACTCATTACAGGCGCCAACGGTCAGCTCGGCAGAGAACTGCTTGACGTCTTCGGTCGTGTCGCGCCCGGTATCGCAACGGGCGTGACGCACGACGACCTCGACATTACCGACAGCGACGCCGTAGAGCGCTTCCTCGGCAACGGCGAGTACACTCACGTCGTCAACTGCGCCGCCTACACCGCCGTCGACCGTGCCGAGGAAGAAAAGCACCTGTGTAACAACGTCAACAACGACGGCGTAGCCAATATCGCCCGCAACGCCGACACTCTTAACCTCAGGATAATACATATATCCACGGATTATGTCTTCGACGGCAATGCATTCCGCCCTTACAACGAGAGCGCCAAGCCTGAGCCGCTGTCGGTCTACGGCACGACAAAACGCAAGGGCGAGACTGCGCTTCTCGGACTTGCTCCGTCGTCGATAATCATACGCACGGGCTGGCTCTACTCGCCCCACGGGCGCAATTTTGTCAAAACCATGCTCGCAAAGGGCGAAAAAGGCGAGCACCTGGCTGTCGTCGACGACCAGACCGGCACTCCGACGTACGCAGCCGACCTCGCTGAGGCGATTGCCACCATCATCCTCAGCGGAAAGTGGATGCCTGGAATCTACAACTACTCCAACGAGGGAACGGCGTCGTGGTACGACTTCGCGGTGGCGACGCTCGAGGCTGCCGGACTTCATGAAGCGGCGGCTGACGTAACACCTGTCCACACAGCCGACTATCCCACAGCTGCGACTCGCCCGGCATACGCCGTTCTCGACAAAACGAAGATCAAAGACACTTTCGGACTGAAGATACCTCACTGGCAGGACGGTCTGCGCAGATGTATCGCACGTCTCAGATAATAACAATGGCTACACTCAACGAAGAAATATCAAAACGGCGCACTTTCGCCATCATCTCACATCCTGACGCCGGCAAGACCACGCTCACCGAAAAACTCCTTCTTTTCGGTGGCGCCATACATGTGGCTGGTGCCGTCAAATCTAACAAAATCAAAAAGACGGCGGCGAGCGACTGGATGGAAATCGAGAAACAGCGCGGTATCTCCGTCGCCACGTCGGTCATGGGCTTCAACTACGGCGACTACAAAATCAATATCCTTGACACTCCCGGTCACCAGGACTTCGCCGAGGACACTTACCGTACACTCACGGCTGTCGACAGCGTCATCATCGTGGTCGACGTGGCAAAGGGTGTCGAGACGCAGACGCGCAAACTCATGGAAGTCTGCCGCATGCGCAACACTCCGGTCATCATCTTCGTCAACAAGCTCGACCGCGAGGGCCGCGATCCATTCGACATCCTCGACGAACTCGAGGCTGAGCTGAAAATCGGAGTGCGCCCGCTTTCGTGGCCTATCAACATAGGCGCCAAGTTCAAGGGCGTCTACAACATCTACGAGCACTCGCTCGACCTCTTCACTCCCGACAAGCAGAAGGCTACCGAGCGCGTCGAAATCGACGACATCAACGACCCGCGCATCGACGAGGCTGTAGGCGAGGCTGACGCCGCCAAGCTCCGCGAGGATCTTGACCTCATCGAGGGTGTATATCCCGAATTCGATGTCGACGAATATCTCCGCGGCAAGCTCGCGCCCGTTTTCTTCGGGTCGGCGCTCAATACTTTCGGCGTCAAGGAGCTTCTCGACTGCTTCGTGAAGATTGCTCCGTCACCGCGTCCGGTCACGGCAATAGAGCGCACCGTCCGCCCCGAGGAAGAGGCGTTCAGCGGTTTCGTATTCAAGATCCACGCCAACATGGACCCCAACCACCGCAGCTGCATCGCCTTCGTCAAGGTGTGCTCCGGCAAATTCGAACGTAACGCGCCCTACAAGCATATCCGCCTCGGC
>JAGBDG010000286.1 GCA_017937625.1 Muribaculaceae bacterium
AGGGCGAAATCGTAGACGGTCGGGTCATCGGGACGGAAGCGGCGCAGGGCGGCTGTAAGTTCCTCGACTGCGCGGCGGTCGTTTGCGTTGCGTGTCAGCAGACCGAGGGCTCGTGCGGTGCGCGCCGAATGGACATCGAGAGGTATGAACAGCTGCGACGGACGCAATGCCTTCCATACGCCGATGTCCACGATGCCGTCGTCGCGGACGAGCCAGCGCAGAGCCATGTTGAAGCGCTTGAGCGCCGAGTCGCCGCATTTGTCGGGAAGACAGCGTGAGGGTCCTTCGAGCGGACGGGGCGACCTGGCGTTCTCGTCGGCGAGTACCTTGTTGACAGCCTCGGCGAGCGCCCATGCCGGAGCCACAGTCGCGGGAGCGCCTACGGCTACGGCAAAGTTCTCGAGGCTGCCGTAGCGTCCGTAGATATGCCTGAGTCCGCGGAGGAGATAGCGCAGGTTGCGTCCGAAAAACGTGCGGTGCAGATTGTCGTCGCCGATGCCCTCTATGTCGCCCTCGAGGACGAAACGCCTGGGCTCGTGCCACATCAGGGCGTCTATGCGCTCGGCATTGCGCAGAATCATCGGACGTCTGCCCCACGAGATTACGGAGGTGACGAAGGCGGAGATTTCTATGTCGCGCGGGTCGGAATAGCGCCGCGGGAAGCTTATGGGGTCGTCGATAAAGAACTCGGGAGTGTTGTAGCGCTCGGCAAGAGCGTCGAGACGTTCTTTCAGGTCTGTCATATCCTTTCGAGCACCACTTTGATGAGGTCGGCGATACCTGCCTTGTAGCTTGTGTTAGCCTTGTTGTTGAAGCGGTTGGCTATGATTGAGCACACAGTCATGCAACGGTGTCCCATCAGACGACCGAGACCGGCGAGCGGAGCGCTTTCCATCTCGTAGTTGGTGATTCGGCGTCCCTTGTACTCGAATTCCTCCAGACGGCGGTTGAGGTCAGGATTGGAGAGCGGCAGACGAACCTCGCGTCCCTGCGGACCGTAGAATCCGACAGCCGAAATAGTGTTGCCTCTGACCATGTCGTCGGCACCGATGCGGTCGACAAGCTCGCTGTCGGCGCTTACGATGTACGGTTTCGCCCACAGCGGATTCCAGCCCGTGTGCTCGCAGAGAGCTTTCTCAAAATCAAGGTCTGCTACCTCATTTCGTCCGGCATAGTAGTTCAGCACGCCGTCGAAGCCGATGGAGCGTTCGGCAATTACGGGCGTGCCAATGGTAATCTCGGGACGCAGCGAACCGGACGTGCCTATGCGCACCATGGTAAGGCAGCGAAGCTTGTCGCGAACCTCGCGTGTCTTGAAATCAATGTTGGCGAGGGCGTCGAGCTCGGTGATGACGATGTCGATGTTGTCCGGACCTATGCCGTGGCTGAGACACATTATCGGCTTGCCCTTATAAGTGCCTCCGATGGTATGGAACTCGCGCGAGCTCACCTCGAATGTCTTGCTGTCGAAAAACGACGCGACCATGTCGACGCGGGCGGGGTCGCCTACAAGTATTATATTGTCGGTCAGCTGTTCCGGGAGGAGATGAAGGTGGAATACACTGCCGTCGGAATTAATTATCAGCTCCGAGGGGGGAATTATTCTATCAGACATAATGGTGTGTTTTATCAGGTTATGTATATAGTTAAACGCCGGAAACGGCATCAAAAGTTTATCAGACGTCAGGATTTATAATGCCGTATCGCCCGCCGGGGAGCGAGCATACGACATTGTCCATTTCCATTTCGAAAAGCAGGGCACTCAGACGGGCATACGGTATGCCGAGAGAGGCGCACAGGTCGTTGACCGTCGCGTCGGGATTCTTTCTCAGCATGTCGCATACCGATGTCTGCTCGGGACTGAGGAAAGGCAGTTCGGGCTGCTTTCCGGGAACAGCTTTAGCCGTCCAGCCCATGGTGTCAATCAAGTCGCCCGCATCGCGTATAACTGAGGCTACGCGTCGCACGATTAAGTCGTTGCATCCGCGGCTGTAGGGATCGTTGACGCGTCCGGGCAACGCCATCACCTCGCGGTTGTATGCTCCTGCTATTCGTGCCGTTGTCATCGCTCCGCCTTTGACATCCGACTCAACGACTACAGTGACATCGGCGAGCGAAGCGACAATTCTGTTGCGGGCGAGGAAGTTGCCGCGGTGGACGGGAGCGTACGACGGATACTCGGTCAGCAGGAATCCGTCCCCGGAGGCTATGCGGCGCGCGTCGTCGCGGTGGTCGGCGGGATAGATGGTGTTCATGCCGTGAGCCAATACTGCCGCAGTGGGTATATTGCAGGCGAGCGCCGCGCGGTGTGCCGCTATGTCTATGCCGTATGCCAGACCGCTGACAATCAACACACTGTCCAGTGCCTCACCGAGTTCCTGGACAAGCTTGCGCGTGAACTCGGCACCGTAAGACGTGCAGTGACGCGTTCCTACGATTGAAACGACATGAGCGGCATCTTCCACTTTGCCCATTCCGTAGAGTATAGCCGGAGCGTCGTCGCAGTCGGTCATGCGAGCCGGATAGGTATCGTCGGCAAAATACAGTACGGTGATGTTATGGTCTGTCACGAACGCAGCCTCACGTCTTCCCTGCTCAAGAGCATCACGGCGTCTCTCGTCATCGAAAAAACTCTCGCGCAGCCCGCTGACCGACGACAGGCACCGTGCTGTCTGACCGAAAAACTCGTCCTCACCAATCCCGAGTTCACGGAAATGGCGCGCCGTGCCGAAATTCATGTTGCGGTATCCGGCAAAAGCGATACGTCTGGCAAGTTTTTCGACAGGCTCCATATTAATCAAGATATTTCGCGAAAGCATCGGCGAGACGCTCGCCGCGCGACACGTGCCCGTTCTCGAACGACGCAATGTCTACCGTCGCCTTCACGACGGGCTCGCCGTCGGGGGTGTAGATATCCTGCCTGAATACAAACAACGGTCCGCGGCGGCTGAGGCTCAGCTTGCTGACCATACTCTCGCCCAGCCCGAGCGAGCGGATATACTTGATGTCGATGTGCGTCACCACAGGGTCAAGACCTTCGTCGTGCATGCGGCGGAACGACAGCCCCGCCTGTTCGCAGAACTCGTGGCGGGTATGCTCGAGATAGTGCAGATATACAGCGTTGTTGACAATGCCTTCGGCGTCGACCTCATAGTCGCGCACCTTTATCGGCAGCTCGAATATGTAATTGTTTCCGTTTTCCATTATGATGCAAAGATAATGGAAAACTTTGAAAATATCACTCTAATACGAGGTCGAAGAAAGAATCTGACTGCTCATTGCCGTCGAGATAAAAATGTCTATCGATAATCGGCTTGTCTTTCTTCCATGTAAGGCTGTTGGTGACGCGAAGCTCAAAACTTTTGTCCTGAACCGTGACCTTAAATGTGCGGTCGTAATCATCGCCTCCGTCCAGCTCTCCGAAGTGTATCCTCCACTCGTCGGACTCATAATGTTGATGACCGTCCCATTTAATGACAGGGCGATACTGCGCGCCATAGAAACGGGGGAAATAATACCGACTCTGTACGTCATGAGCGGTCCAGTCGACCTCATATACCTTCGATCCTTCGGAGATTGTGATTGCGGAACCTACTATATTACCTGCATATTCGGGAGCAAGAAGCTGATTGCCTTGGCCGTCTGATATGGCAATATAAAACTCGACAGGACTAAAATCATAAATAGGAAAGTCTGCGGGGTCATTATCACAAGAGCTTAATGGCAGAAGGAGAGCCAAAAACATAAGGACAGAGAAGAACTTTTTCATAGCAGATTAGAATTAATTGGCGCAAAGATAGCGAATATTCTTTATTGAGCAATTATTTTTACTAACTTTGCATAAGTTATCCTTAATCCCTAATAACCAAATGAAAAAAGTATTCCTGCTTGGCATAGCATCCTTATCTTTTGTCGCAGCTGCGGCACAAACTTTCACCGAATGGCAGAATCCTGAAATCAACGAGATAAACCGTGCGCCGATGCGCTCCGCGTCGTTCGCGTGGTGCGCCGACGAGACACCCGGCGGTGTCGCCCAGCGCAAGGACTCCCGCAACTATCTGAGTATCGACGGACTCTGGAAATTCAATTGGGTCAACGACGCCTCGGCGCGCCCCGTGGAATTCTGGAAGAAAGATTTCGACGACAAGGGCTGGGGTTCGATGCCCGTTCCGGGCATCTGGGAGCTGAACGGCTACGGAGACCCGCAGTACGTCAACAACGGCTACGCCTGGCGCAACTTCCACGAGAGCGTTCCGCCAGTCGTACCTACCGAGAACAACCATGTAGGCAGCTACCGCCGATTCTTCACAGTGCCCGCCGACTGGAAAGGCAAGGATATCTTCATCCATTTCGGCTCCGTGACATCGAACATCTACCTGTGGGTCAACGGACGTTTCGCAGGCTACAGCGAGGACAGCAAGCTCGCCGCCGAATTCGACATCACCCGTTTCATTACACCTGGCAAGGAGAACCTGATTGCTTTCCAGGTCTTCCGCTGGTGCGACGGCAGCTACCTTGAGGACCAGGACTTCTTCCGCCTCAGCGGTGTCGCCCGCGACAGCTACATGTACGCCCGCTCGCCGCGCCGAATCGCCGACATACGCGTCCGTCCCGACCTCGTCAACGGCTACCGCGACGGAAAGCTCGACGTCGACCTGACGCTCAAAGGCAGCGGCAAGGTGAATCTTCAGCTGCTCGACGCCGACGGCAAGGAAGTGGCGACAGCAGAGTCAACCAAGAGCGGACGCATCACCATCGATATAGAGAATCCTAAGAAATGGAGCGCCGAGGCACCCTATCTCTACCGCCTCCTCGCCCGCATGGAAAGCACTGACGAGATAGTGCCGGTCAACGTAGGTTTCCGCAAGATTGAGCTTGTTGCAGGTCAGGTGCTTGTCAATGGTAAACCCGTCCTTTTCAAGGGCGCCAACCGCCACGAGCTTGATCCGGACGGCGGCTATGTCGTATCGCCCGAGCGTATGCTTCAGGACGTGGCACTGATGAAGCGGCTGAACATCAACGCCGTCCGCACATGCCACTACCCCGACGACGAGCTATGGTACGAGTTCTGCGACCGCCACGGACTCTATATGGTGGCTGAGGCTAACATCGAGAGCCACGGCATGGGCTATGGCGAAAAAACTCTCGGCGACAAGCCCGCGTATGCCAAAGCGCATCTCGAACGCAACCAACGCAACGTTCAGAGCAACTTCAACCATCCGTCGGTCATCTTCTGGTCGCTCGGCAACGAGGCCGGCGACGGTGAGAACTTCGCCGCCGCATACCGCTGGATAAAGACTCAGGACAGCGACCGTCCCGTCCAGTACGAGCGCGCCGGGCTCAACGACCATACCGACATTTTCTGCCCAATGTACTATGGCTACGAGGGCTGCCGCAAGTACGGCGAGACTCCGAAGAGCGACAAGCCGCTCATACAGTGCGAGTACGCGCATGCCATGGGTAACTCCCTCGGTGGATTCAAGGAATACTGGGATCTTTTCAGAAAATATCCCAACCTTCAGGGAGGCTTCATCTGGGACTTCGTCGACCAGGCGATACGCAAGAAAGGCAAAGGCGGAGTCGAGATCTACGGCTACGGCGGCGATTTCAACGAATACGACGCGTCGGACGACAACTTCTGCGTCAACGGTCTCGTCAGCCCCGACCGCATACCGAATCCACATGCCTATGAGGCTGCATACTACTACCAGAACATCTGGACCGACGGACTGAAAAAGAACGGC